>JAJAZF010000303.1 GCA_026785875.1 Chamaesiphon sp.
AGTACATACTAGTGGGGGTGGGCGGGTTCGTTCGAGTATGGCTATTGAAAGCACATATTTCTAGCATAAACCCGCCCCTACGAGTTGGCGTTTATTTTAACTAATTCTAAATTTAGAATTATTTGTATATGTCGTAGGGGCGGGTTTATGCTAGCCAGTCGAGATTTACTGGTGTAAATCTCGAACGAACCCGCCCAACCTCACCAGTAATAATCGATTGTGGAATTACCGTATTTCACCAATCCGATCGAGAATCACCTCAATTCATCAATTCCCTTACATCAGTCACCATCCCCGTTACCGCTGCTGCGATTACCATCACTGGCGACATCAATAATGTCCGCCCCGATGAAGAACCTTGACGACCTTTGAAGTTACGATTGGAGGATGATGCACTCAGTTGTCGTCCGACTAACTTATCGGGATTCATTGCCAAGCACATCGAGCACCCAGCCTCGCGCCATTCAAAGCCTGCGTTTTTAAAAACCACGTCTAACCCTTCGGCTTCGGCTTGTTTTTTCACCCGCTCGGAACCAGGAACGATGAAGGCTTTGACTCCGGTGGCTACCTGTTTCCCTGAGGCGAATTTGGCGGCTTCGCGTAAGTCGGTAATACGTCCGTTGGTGCAGCTTCCGACGAAGCAAACATCGACTTTGGTGCCGATAATTGGTGCGCCTGGGGCGAGATCCATATACTGGTATGCTTCTTCGGCGATCGCGCGTTCGTCTTCGGGCATTTGTGCTACTGTCGGGATGGGTTCGTCTACGCCAATACCTTGCGCGGGGGTAATCCCCCAGGTGACGGTAGGTGAAATTTCAGCAGCATCAAAGACGATGACATCATCGTATTGGGCATCTTTATCGCTCCGCAGACTTTCCCACCAAGCGACGGCTCGATCCCAATCTGCATCTTTGGGTGCAAAATCGCGCCCGTTGAGATAATCATACGTCACTCGATCGGGATTAATATATCCACAGCGTGCGCCACCTTCGATCGCCATGTTACAGACGGTCATTCTGGCTTCCATATCCATCTGCTCGAAGGTAGTCCCTGCAAATTCATAGGCATAGCCTACGCCGCCTTTGACACCGAGTTTGCGGATGATATGCAAGATGACATCTTTAGCATATACCCCAGGTTGGAGGGTGCCATTAACTTCAATTTTGCGGACTTTTAGTTTGCCAAGAGCGAGAGTTTGGGAGGCTAATACGTCTCGCACCTGAGAGGTGCCTATGCCGAACGCGATCGCTCCAAATGCGCCGTGGGTAGAGGTGTGACTATCTCCACAAGCGATCGTCATTCCTGGCTGGGTTAGCCCTTGCTCTGGCGCAATTACATGGACGATCCCTTGGCTACCGGAACCGACGTTATAAAATCTAATTCCATGTTCCTTGGTATTATTTTCTAGGTGTTGCATCATCTCTTCAGCCAGACTATCGGCAAGGGGTCGCGATTGGTCTTCGGTTGGTACGATATGATCGACAGTGGCGACTGTACGTTCTGGATATGGTACTTTCAATCCTCGATCGCGTAACATCGCAAAGGCTTGGGGACTGGTGACTTCATGGATCAGGTGCAAGCCGATAAATAGTTGGGTTTGTCCTGATGGTAATATGCCGACGGTATGGGATTCCCAGACTTTATCGAATAATGTATTTTTACTCATGGAAATTTTCCTGTAATTTTAATTAAGTAAACCGCAGAGACGCAGAGGGCACAGAGGAAGGCTAGCAGAATAATGTTATTCGCTCGTCTTTACTTTTTCAGACCGATACCAAGCAAATATCTTTAAAATCATCGACCCAACTAATAATCCCACAAATAAATAATAAATACCGCCATACTGTAAACGCTTGCCGAAAGCAACGATAAAAGCAATCCATAGATAATAAGCACCGACTGTATGCAATATCCGCCATCGATATTCGCCCAACCATGATGCGGTTGTATCCCAGGAAGTAACTACCATAAGAGTTAAAAATAGATAACCAAGCAGACCACCGATAGATATTTCTAAATAGTGACTGGGTGTAACGATTGCCAATCCGATAATGGCGATCGCGTGCCAGAGATGAGACGCCGCAAAAGATAACCCGAAATAACGTCTATTCTCGCGGATGAACCTAGTCAATTGATTAGAGTATATTCCAGTTAAAGCAGAACTAATAAATGGTAATAAAAACAGTAAGCAAGAACTCCGCGCTGTCGCGATAATTGACAATCTGATTCCCAGTTCATCAATCCCGTAAAATCCCCAGATTCCTGCCACCATAACGCTAACGCTCGATCCAGCTATTCCAACAATCCACCAACCTCCCATAATCACTATCACCTCTGAGCAGCATATAGTTCGGGCTTAATTCCAATTAATAGAGCTAACTCCAACCACTTCCAATAACAGTCTACATCTGCAAAGCCAATCTCGCGCAGATAGCCGAGTTGTGTTTCTACATCTAGTAATTTATTTGATGGATCTTCATTTTCAGGTGTATAACCAATTTTAGTTAAAAACTGATGATGAATCTTTTGATTGGGTGAAGCGACGTGTTCGAGATTGGTAAATATGCCGCCAGGAGTTAATAAATTAAATATTTCCTCGTAGAGAGAGCGTTTACGATCGTGTGTAACGTGGTGAATCGCAAAACTCGACACGATCGCATCAAATTTACCGAGATCTGGTAATCGATCGTCTAAATTATGACTGATAATCTCTACTGAATTGTCATCCTGAAATCTTGCTCTAACTTTTTCGAGCATCACTGGTGAAAAATCTAAACTAACTCCCGTCGCCTGAGATCGCTCAATTTTGAGCAATGCCATTAGTCGCCCGTCGCCAGTACCTAGATCGAGGATTCGATTAGCAGTTTTGGGGATATAATCTAGCAATACGGCTTCACCCTCAGTCCGATGGGGAATGCTATCTGCTTTGGCTAGATACCCGAGTGCGTGTTCGGTTGTAGACCATAGATTCACCATATCGATCGATTTGAATAATTAATGATTGGGCTTCCTGTATTCCTACTATATACAAGGATATTTGAGCTTGTCCAATATATATTAGTAGTGCCAGTGATACTTTAAAAGTATCGATCTCGATCTTCGAGCTGAATGTTATGGATTTGACGTACTAACTAACACACCTAAAATTTTGTCGAGTTCTTTTATATAGTAATCATTCAGATCGATAAAGGCAGTTTGTCCTTGGAGCTTGAGAAACTTGGCACTGGTCGCTAAAGTAGTGAGCGGTGGCATGAATCGTTCACGAAGTGTGGGCTTTGCCCAATCGTCAAACACATCGGTAGCTTGATGTGCGAATAGTAATTTTCAGTTCTGAAAATTTAAATTTAAACTCTATCGATCGACAGATAATTTCATTAAAAAGTCTATTGTATATTTAATCTTTAGCACATAATAAAGCTTCTAAAAGACTCACTAAATAATAAGTTTATCATGAGAATAACTATTCTTGTAATTGATAAGTAAAAGTATTGTGTATTTAAAGATACTGTAATTTACAATTCAAACTCAAAACTGATAAATCTTTATTATTGATTTATTGATGTTCGATCCGATCTGAAATATTCACCTAGGATGTAAGGTCAAGCTATGAGCGCAATTGAGCAATCTAACTTACTCGAAACTTCAGGACACAGAATCGCGGCACCAAGACCTTCAATTAGACTAATAGATGCGATCGCTTTGATTGTTGGGCTAGTTATTGGTGCTGGAATATTTGAAACACCCGCGTTAGTTGCGGCTAACACCGATAGTAGTAATTCTGTTTTACAAGCTTGGAGTATTGGTGGAATAATTTCAATTATTGGTGCTCTATGTTACGCTGAATTAGCTACAACTTATCCCTATGTTGGTGGTAGTTATGACTACTTAAAAAGAGCATTTGGACAATCAATTGCCACCTTATTTGCCTGGGCGCGGATGAGTGTAATCCAGACTGGATCGATCGCTTTACTCGCATTTATATTTGGAGATTATGCTTCCCAAATAATGCGACTGGGTACCTTTTCGGCGGGGATTTATGCAGCAGTGGCGATCGCCCTGCTCACAGCTCTGAACATTTTGGGTGTAAAGCACAGCAAACGGCTCCAAAACTGGCTGACGATTACGACCATCCTGGGACTGCTGGTAGTGATTGTCGTCGGCTTGACCTTGCCGACAGGCCCGATCTCTCCCGCTCCTGCTACTGCCACGACTTCCAGATCTTGGGGATCGGCAATGGTATTTGTCCTGTTGTCCTACGGTGGGTGGAACGAGGCTGCTCAGATCTCCGCTGAGATCGAGAACTACCAGCGCAATATCGTCCGCTCGCTCTTGTGGGGGCTGGGCATCATCACCGCTCTGTATTTACTGATTAATTTAGCGTATCTCAAGAGCTTAGGATTGGCAGGGATGGCTCAGTCTCCAGCCGTTGCTGCCGATTTGATGCGACAGGCGTTCGGCGAGCCAGGAGCCAAATTCATCAGCATTCTAGTGGTCATTTGTACGCTTGATTCGATTAATGCCACCATTTTTACTGGTGCGCGTACTAACTTTGCACTAGGGCAAGATGTGGCTGCGTTCCGGTTTTTAGGTGTTTGGCAAGACCGTCACAGTACCCCAACCGCCGCCTACTTATTCCAAGGGGCGATCTCCTTAGCATTAGTCGGACTTGGCACTGTCACACGCGATGGGTTCAAGACGATGGTTGATTATACCGCCCCGATCTTCTGGTTTTTCTTTTTACTCAGCAGCATCTCGCTGTTGGTACTCCGAGTGCGAGATCCCGATCGACCGCGCCCGTTTCGGGTACCGCTGTACCCGATGTTACCGTTGCTGTTTTGTGCTGCCTGTGGCTACCTGCTGTACTCCAGTTTGATCTACACCGGAACTGGGGCGATCGTCGGCGTAATTGTCGTGGCACTGGGTATTCCCTTTGTCCTCCGGCATCGTCGCCAGACTCGATAATTTTACCGAATATCTCAATCACAGTTAATTAGGAGGAAAAATCGTGAACATACCATTGAAATTCGGCAGATCGATCGCCGGATTGGGCATTATCGGATTGGTTGTAGCTGGATTTGTCCACTTGCCAACCAGCGACACCCAACAGGTCGTTCGCGTAGCGTCCCCTTTGGGGAGTCGAGCGATCGCGCAACCACAACTAGATGTCCCATATGTCCCCACACCAACAGCCGTAGTCAACGCCATGCTCAGTCTCGGCAACGTCAAGAAAAATGATGTCCTCTACGATCTCGGCAGTGGGGACGGTCGGATCGTGATAACTGCTGCCCAAAAATTTGGTACCCGTGGGGTGGGCATCGATATCGATCCGCAACGCGTCGAGGAGGCAAATCAGAACGCTCAGAAAGCAGGTGTAACCGATCGCGTACAGTTCCGACAGCAAGATTTATTTACCACAGATTTAAGCAGTGCTACTGTCGTCACCCTTTATCTGCTACCGGAGATTAATTTGAAATTGCGACCCAGGCTGTTGAGCCAACTCAAACCAGGGACGCGGATCGTTTCTCATGCTTTTGACATGGGGGACTGGAAACCCCAAAAAGTTGTCAAGGTGGCAGGTGAAACTATCTACTACTGGACGGTACCACCAAAAGTTAGTAAACAGGTAAAAGTCAAGGACGATCGACCCGTCCCACTCCAATCCGCTCGCGTCACCCTGAAAGAAGCACAACTCGCAGTTGCTCTATCGCAAACACACTTAGCTCAAGCTCGGCTTAATTTAATCGAATTTCAAGCCAAGCACAACAGTACCAAAATCTTGTCTCAACAAGGTCAAGTCAGTCGCCAACAAGCAGACACCGCCAAAGCTGCCTACGATCTAGCCCAAGCGCAACACAGTTCGGCACTGATAGAGGTACAAGAATGCACAGCACAACTAGTCGCAGCTAAAGCTGAAGTTTGTAGGCTGGGGCGCAAAGCTAATACTGCAACAGAGATGTAAGTGCCATGGCGCGGGCGGATCTCCATGAGAGCATCACCTAGACGCTCGGTTCAGATTAACTACTAGCAAAATCAGGAGAAAATTATGATGATTTCACCTCAACAACCGCTTCTTCGGAGCTTATCGAGTCGAATCGCATTTCAGACAATAATCAGCCTCAGCTTCATCAGTGTTGGCTGTAGCCCTAACCCTAGTGCAACGACCAGTCAACCAACTACCGATTCACCAGTGGATCCAGCGGTCGCACAGGCTCCAGCATTGCGATCGCCTGATGTCGTGTATGTGCCCACACCTCAAGCAGTAGTCGATCGAATGCTGGCGATCGCCAATGTCAACAGCAAGGATGTTCTGTACGACTTAGGTAGTGGGGATGGGCGGATTCCGATTACCGCCGCTCAAAAATTTGGGATTCGCGCCACGGGCATTGATATTAATCCCCAACGGATTAAGGAAGCAAATGCCAACGCTCAAACAGCGGGTGTAACCGATCGGGTGCGCTTTCTCAATCAAGATCTATTTCAAAGTAAGTTTAGCGATGCCACGGTGGTGACACTGTATCTCTTGCCCGAATTGAATGTCAAGCTCCGACCGCAGTTATTGAGTCAACTCAAACCTGGCACACGGATTGTCTCTCATGCTTTCGATATGGGGGACTGGAAGCCCGATCGTACCGAGCAAGTCCAAGTTGACGGTGGTGGTACGAGTACGATTCATTTCTGGACGGTACCCGCAAATCCCCCCGCAAATTTACGATCCGATCGCATCGGACAGCGATCTGTTGTTTCTCCTCAAGCAAGTAAATCGACGCTCTAGTGAGGAGTTTCACAGCGGTACTAGAGCTATCTGCTTTGTTAAAGGTTTCCGTGCCGCTGTTATCCATCAAACGGTTTGATAAATGTTCGATCGATATTTTGGGAGGAAATTTCGCAAATGAATTTTAAATTCAATCGATTACAAGATCGAAAAACGATCTACAACAAACCAAGAATTTCAAGATAAATTAAAAGCTTTAATAAGATATTTCTTGAGTTATAACCAACTGCAATATTGATAGAAGCGTCAAAAAAAGTTGTACTTATCACTGAAGTAAAAGCGCAATGAGTAAAGATCCTAATCGAGTCAGCGATCGCCGATCTACACATATAAAATATCGATCGGTTTTCCCTCTCTTTGATTGAATAAACGGGCTGCAATCATTGTTGCGATACATTATCCCAATCCACTGGGAATGCTTTCATTTTTCGCTTCGACGATCGCGAGAACGGGACTTGCGATATAATATTGTTCTAGCGATCGACTCAAAATAAAGTCACAACGTCCATCCAATCCTTGAGTCGGATCGACTTCAAAACTACTACCAGAAAAGATTGAAATTTTGTTATCCAAAATTTACCGGACTTCCATAAGAATCGGCATAATTACTAATTCAGAGCGGGTTTTTTCCGTATTAATAGCACCAGCTAGAGGAAGCTGATCTTTGAGGATTAGCGAAAGAAGATCGCTGGGATGAATCGGCGTAGTCTCTGCAAAAATATCTTGAGTTTCATCTGTAACGATCCCAAAATCAGCTTTGACTTTACTAAGGGTAAAATTGCTGTATGCCATAGTAATTTTGTCAACGATCGATATTCCAGTTACACTTTGATGATAGCGGACAATTTTCGCAATCTGGATTTTGAGCCTTACAAGTCAAAGCTCCAAAATCTAACAATGCCAGATTCCAGGTTCCTACTTCAGTTTTGGGTACGATCAGATCTGCTGCACCCCAGAGAATCTTACACCGAGATTTTACTCTTTCCCCTTGCAATCCAAAAAAGCGTTCGAGAATCCGCGCCACATTAGCATCCAATACCGCTAGAGGTTGGTTAAATGCTTGAGAACCGATCGCCCGAGCCGTATAGTCGCCAATTCCTGGCAATTCTAGCAGGTGTTTTTGGGTTTGGGGTACTTTGCCCTGATATTGCCTGATGATGATTTGAGCGCATTGTTGCAATCTTACAGCGCGAAAACATAAACCCAATGGTTTAAGGAGTTTAGCAACATTATCGAGGTTGGCGGCGGCTAAATCTTTGATGGTGGGATAATGCTCTAGAAATAGTTCATAAATGGGTGCGACTGTCTGCGCGTCGGTTTTTTGAAGCAAAGATTCGGCAACGAGCAGATGGTAAGAATCGGTAGTTTTTCGCCACGGAAAATCTCGTCGATTGGCAACTCCCCAAGTAGAAAGCTGTTGACGAAACCATTTAATTCGAGCGGCTGATGGATAGTCCGATCGATCGGATTTAGTTGATATTTTCAAGCAGGTAAAGTTTATTAGCTCTATTTATGGAACTTCGTCACTTACGTTATTTTAGGATGGTTGCAAATGAATTGCACTTTGGCAGAGCCGCCGAAAAATTACATATTGCTCAACCGCCATTGAGTAAACAGATTCAAGATCTAGAGGCAGAATTAGGCTTTGAATTATTTATCCGTACTAAAAGATCCGTTGCACTTACTCCGGCGGGGCAAGCATTCTCGATCGAAGTAACTCAAATCTTTCAACAACTCGATCGCGCGATCGATATTGGGAGGAAAACTAGTCGGGGCGAACTCGGACAAATCTCGATCGGCTTTGTCGGTTCGGCGACTTATAATATTTTACCACTAATGCTTCAACAGTTCCGCTATCAATATCCAAATGTCCAAATAGAGTTACACGAACTGACTACCGGTCGACAATTAATCTGGCTACGTGAAGGTAGAATCGATCTTGGTTTAATTCGTCCGCCAATTATCGCTCCAGATCTGGCTAGTCAAGTAATTTTTCAAGAATCTTTAGTTGTCGCTTTGCCAATTAATCATCATCTGGCTGGAGCAGATTTTATCGAGCTAGCATCCTTAGCAGTAGAACCATTTATTCTCTTTCCCCGCGAACTTGCACCTGGATTATACGATCCAATTATTGCTAGTTGTCAAGCTGCTGGCTTTAGTCCCCAAATTGTTCAAGAATGTATTCAGATGCAAACGATCGTTAGTTTAGTATCTGCAAATATGGGAGTGTCGATCCTCCCAGAATCGATTCAAGAAGCACAACGTCATGGGGTAATTTATCAACCTATTCGGGTGGGCGGTGTGAATGTGGAGCAGCTAGCAAAGATCGCGATCGTCTGGCGGATCGACGATAATTCACCAACGATGAACAGATTTCTAGAGGTTGGATTAGATCGGTAGGGACAATTCATGAATTGCCCCTACTGATATTTTATCGCCTATTTCCTAGTAATAGATACCAGCGTCCGCTATACAATTTTACTTGTCCCTTACTTTGATATTCAATGGCGATCGAGTCATCAAACTTCCGCCGGATACCAGTAGGATTGATATAAAAGCCCTCCACTTTGACATTCCATAGAGTAGGTTTGGATTTAGTATATTTAATTTGGCGATCTTGGATTTTATGCCCGCCAAATCTAACGATCTTAGCTTTGATTTCGCTACTAGCCAGAGATTTTTCTGGCATTAATCGCAGGATGGAAGTTTCATTGCGATCTTCTAAAGCTAATAAATATTGTTCGACTATTCGCTCGGGTGTGGCTGCTCCATGTTTATTATGCGCTCCACATGACTGGAGTGAAAACACGATCGCGATGAGGACGATCGATTTTAGCGATCGCCAATACGAGAATTTATTAGGTGTTCTTACCTGCATATCAACTATCTTCTTCCCAGAATACCAAATCGATCGATGCGAAATCGTTTAGGTACTAGCTTACTTTCGCTTCAAGGCTTTCACCTCAGCACTAGTTAGATCTCGCCAAGATCCTAATGATAAACCTTCGAGGGAAAGTAACCCGATCGAGACTCGGATCAGTCTCAATGTCGGAAAGCCAACTGCTGCTGTCATCCGGCGGACTTGGCGATTTTTGCCCTCGGTTAGGGTTAATTCTAACCAAGCAGTGGGGATATTTTGGCGATCGCGAATTGGTGGCTCGCGCGGTGGTAGCTGCGGATCGGCTGATAATAATTTTACTCGTGCGCGTTTTGTCTGATAGTTCTGGATCTCTACACCAGTGGCTAGACGCTCCACAGCCAGATCATCGGGAATCCGTTCCACCTGCACCCAATAGGTGCGCGGGTGTCCATACTGAGGATCGCTGAGTCGATGTTGCAATCTCCCGTCATCCGTCAGCAGCACTAAACCTTCACTATCCCAATCCAATCTCCCGACGGGATAAACATCGGCGACGGGGATATAGTCTTTTAATGTCTGTTTACCTTCATCACTTGTAAACTGACTTAGGACACCGTAGGGTTTGTAGAATAGGATGTAACGCAAGTTAGGCTTTAGGTTTTAGGTTTTAGGTTTTAGGAAATTTTACTAAGCAGTGCCCACCATCTAGATCTGAGCTAAAATCTAATATTCCATGAGTTAGGTTTTAGGAAATTTTACCGATCTGTACTTCATCAGCAAAACTCGCTGTCTGGGTGAATTCAAACGGCCCTGCGATCGATCCCCAGACGTGTTCATCGGTAACAATGTCGCGACCGCGATCGAGGCTAATTAGCTTGTGAGCGTCGATTTCAAAGCTGTTGTCCAAATAGGTATCTTTGCCATTTCGCGTTATCTTGCAGCCCTTTCCAGGCTCCACATAACCCTTAAATGTACTCCCCGTCCATTCCGTAATCATCGTGCAACCAGGCATTTTGATAATTTTATCGCGGGTGAGTCGATCGAACAGTTCGGGTTTGCGCGCGGCTCCATGAAATTCGGCTTCGGGTTCGATCGTATAGTGTTCGATTTCGATCCGATTGTTTACTTCGACAAACTTTATTACTCGCAATCGATAGGGATTGTGGAGCATAAAGTCATAAGCCTGTTCGAGAAATAACCC
>JAJAZF010000304.1 GCA_026785875.1 Chamaesiphon sp.
AAGAAACGTTGTCAGCTTCTCTTTATCTAAGTCCAGACCTTCTGGTAAATCAGGCATGGCAAAATAGCCATTTGGGCCACTACCAAGGTCACTGATATCCCCAGGATAGTCTGGGTCGTCTGTTGGGAGTTGTTTTAGTCTCTCAATCTCTGCTTTGGGGTCTTGCCGTAATTTTGCCAAGGTTGCTGGATTTTTCCAGGCATGAGCGATTAATCTAGCCCATTGATCTTGTTCGATTGACATTTTGTTTGGTAAGTGGGGTAAGTGGGTAAGTATAAAAAATTACATGTTATTGCTCAATTTGGATGAGATTCACACACGTAAACTATCTTTTTACCAGAGTGACGATATAGTTACTCTTGTAATTAAATTACATATATATTATAAATAATTATACTACGTGTCAAGTACGTTTCATGTCGGGAATAAGACACAACGTTATGCTGGAGAGAAATTATGTCAAATAACACCAGTCAAGAACCAAACAATAATTATGATGAAGCTTATAAATTGTTAGAACGATCGAATATAGACCCCGCTACAGAAGCGGATCTTTCCTTGTTAGAGGATATCCAAGGCAATATCCTCAAAAGCCACGGCAGAAATTATTCTATTTATCTGTTCTTACACTTTGACAACCAGCAGCTAGAAGCTACCAAGAACTGGATTGGTGATTTTGCCCAAAAGTATGTTGGATCTGCTACTCAGCAAGCAGCACAAAGTCGAGCATACAAAAAAGAACTCCATAATCAAAATGCGGTGGCTCTACATCAAAACTTATTTGCTAATTTTTCCTTGTCATTTAAGGGGTATGAAGCATTAAGCTTAGATGCGAAGAATCATTTCCAAAAACTTTATCAGCAAAAACTAGAACCTATAGAAATTAATTTACCGTCCTTACATCCCTTCGAGCAGGGAATGCTCAAAAACCTAGCGACTCTCAACGATACGGAGTGTGATTGGGAAGCAGAGTATCGGCAAAAAGATCGAGAAATTCATGCTTTAATCTTGCTTGCCGATGACGATCGAGATAGTCTATTAGAGGCTGCAAATAGGATCGTCACAGCACTAGCAGAAAGTAGTATTAAAATTGTTAAGAAAGAAATTGGATTTGTACGCAGAAATGACCTAAATCAGACTGTAGAGCCATTTGGTTTTGCTGATGGGATCAGTCAGCCTTTGTTTCTGAAACAAGATATTGAAAAAGTCAAAAATACCGACAAATGGAACCCCAGTGCTAACTTACGTTTGGTGCTAAATGTCGATCCTTTCGGCAAAAAATTTACAGATAAAAAAGGCACTAGATATAGTTTTGGGAGTTTTTTGGTTTATCGAAAACTGGAACAAAATGTTGCGGGTTTCAATCATGGAGTCACAGAGTTAGCGCGTAAATTAGAAAATCAAGTCACAGATTCTCCTCCTCAAGCAGAGACAGAGCAGCTCGTGAGAGCTTATAGTATGGGTCGGTTCCGAGAAGATGGGCGACCTGTGGCGATGTATGCCAATCTCGATCGTCCTGAACAAAGTGAAATAGAGTTAAATAACTTTAACTATGGAGAGGGATCGGAGTTTAAACAAACATCTCAATGGAAATGCCCATTTCACGCTCACATTCGGAAGGTTACTTCGCGGGCAATAAGTGACAAGGTATATTCTGGCACTTATAAAGATTCCCCTGAAAACCAACGTAAAAGACGAATCGTGCGGCGGGGCACAACCTACGGTTTACCGAAAGAAGATGGCGCTTTCCTCTTGTCAGCATCAACACGAGAAAATTTAGCCCATTACCAAAATCTCTCCGAACAACTAGGAGTCAAACTCAAAGAAGGTAAAGAAGGAACACTATTTTTCTGTTTCCAAAGTGATATTAAAGCCCAATTTGAGAAGCTTCAAGAATACGCTAACGATCGCGATTTTGGGCCAAATTCACAGGGAAATCTGGGCGCAGACCCGATCGTGGGGCAACAAGGCAACAAGAAAAAATGGCCGAGTCAGACCTGGCCGAGCAAGTGGGGCGATCGAAAAGACCCCGTTCGGGATGACAGTTTTTTTGGGGTTGTGACTCCTAGAGGGGGTGAATATTTCTTCACGCCCAGCCTGAGTTTTCTATACTCGCTCAAAGTAGCATGAGCCAGATCCCTACTCATCGACCCAGATTGAAGTCTTGCTTTCGTTGTGAAGTTATTCCCTCGGAAGGGGTGGTATTGCTGGCTGAAAACCAATCTTTTATCCTTGCCAATCCTGCATTCATTCAATTGGTGCAATTGCTAGACGGACAGCACACCTTAGCCGAAATTATTGCCCTGCTTCAGCATCAAATGTCTTCACCAGAAGTTTTATCTCTGTTGATGCAAATTAGGGACTATGTGGTTGATGCTCCGCCGCCAATGCCTTTGTCGCAAGCAGCTTTTTGGGAACTGCTCGGCATTGAGCCGGAAGTGGCTTCCCAACGGCTGCAAAGTTCTTCCATCTCGGTAACAACCTACGGCGATATCGATCCAACTCCCTTCGAGTCCATGCTCGCAGATTTGGGCGTGCAAGTCAGTCCTAGTGGGGAACGATCGATCGTGCTGAGTGATGATTATCTACAAGTAGAGCTAGAGGCTTTTAATCAGCAAGCCTTGGCAGCAAATCGGCCTTGGATGTTAGTCAAACCCGTAGGGACAGAAATTTGGTTAGGGCCGCTATTCATTCCCGGTCAAACGGGGTGTTGGGAGTGTCTCAGAGTAAGACTACAGGGTCATCGTAAAGTCGAAACCTATCTCCAGCACAAACAAAAGACGAACCATCCGTTCCCTGCATCCTTAGCTGTTTTACCATCTACTTGGCACACAGCCCTCAGTCTGGCAGCGACAGAAGTCGTAAAATGGATCGTGAGTGGAACTAATCCCACGCTTGAGGGTAACATCGTCACGCTAAATACGCTCACCCTCGATCGACGTAATCATCGCTTGACTCGCCGTCCCCAATGTGCAGCTTGCGGACAGCCCCATCTGATGGCGCAAGCACAGTCAATTCCGCCAGTTCTCCAAAGCCGTCCGAAGGGTTTCACTACTGATGGTGGACATCGCAGTATTTCGCCAGTAGCAACCTTCGAGCAATTGCAGTCGCAGATTAGCCCAATTACGGGCATCATCAGCCTGCTGGCACTACCGCATGGCTGGGAACACCAACAGAAACTCACTCCCGCTTATCTGAGTAATGGCATTTTTACCGACTGGAGCCAAGACTTAGACTCGCTCCGCCACAGTCTAAATCGATCGGCTAGCGGCAAGGGAAAAAGCGATATTCAAGCAAAAGTTAGTGCCATTGGCGAAGCGATCGAGCATTATGCTGGCGGATTTCAGGGCGATGAATGCCGCATCCGCGATCGGATGAAGAATCTCAGCCAGCCGATTCATCCGAACGCTTGTATGTTGTTTAGCGATCGGCAGTACCAAAATCGGGATCTGGGGACTGCCAACTCCTCTCATCTGACTTGGGTGCCCAAACCATTCGATGAAGAACAGGAAATCGATTGGAGTCCCGTGTGGTCTTTGACCGATAACAAACCTCGATATCTTCCTACTGCCTATTGCTACTACGGATATGCCAGACAGCATCAGATCGAGTTTACTAGGGCTGATTCCAATGGCTGTGCTGCTGGCAATACCCTGGAAGAGGCGATCTTGCAAGGCTTTCTGGAGTTGGTCGAGCGGGATAGCGTAGCATTGTGGTGGTACAATCGGTTGCCGAAACCTGCGGTAGATCTTGCCACCTTTAATGAACCCTACTTCCAAGAATTATGGCGATTCTATCAACAGCACCACCGCGACCTGTGGGTACTAGATATTACTAGCGATCTAGATATTCCAACCTTTGCTGCTATTTCTCGCAGAAACGATCGAGCGGTGGAAAATATCATTCTCGGATTTGGAACGCATCTCGACCCGCAAATTGCCATTCTCCGCGCCCTCACCGAACTCAATCAGTCACTCCCTGCTGTTTTATTTAACAAGTACGAACAAAGTCGTGCTTACCGAGATTGTTACCCTGAAGCCTTGGCATGGTGGCAAACAGCCACGATTGAAAATCAGCCCTATTTAATACCCGATCGCACCGCCAGAGCTAAAACTCCAGCAGATTATCCCCACAACTGGAGTGACAACCTTCAAACTGACGTGATGAATTGTGTTAAAGTGGCTCATTCTAAGGGTTTGGAAATGCTGGTTTTAGATCTAACTCGACCCGATGTGGGATTATCAGTTGTCAAAGTAATTGTGCCGGGATTGCGACATTTTTGGCCGAGATTTGCGCCAGGGCGACTATACAATATTCCCGCCCAAATGGATTACTTAATAACACCGTTAACGGAAGAACAATTCAACCCTCAACCCATTTTCTTTTAACTTAAAATGAGTGATTTATCAAACCAGAAGCAGCATTTTGTCATCTCTATATCGGGGACGACTTTAGTTGAGATCGCTCCTTTTGGTACGAAAATAGTTACTCCCAATCCGCTAGCGACAAACCAAATATATACACTCTCGCGCTTCGCCTACATTCACACTCAATCTAGGCAAATGGTGCTGGAATCTCCGTTAGCTCATTGTCGAGTAATTTTGCACGATCGGCGATCGATTGCCATCCTCCACGCTCTCTCTTCTCCCCAAACGCTGACCCAATTGAGTGACCAATTTGCAGATATTCCTCAAGCGATCGTTACAACCTTGCTAAGTTGGTTGCTAGGCGCAAAATTCTTGACCATTTCAGATAAAGATGGCACGCAGCAGGAGGAACCATCATTGCAGTTATGGGAATTTCACGACCTGTTATTTCATGCTAGAAGTCGCTTAGGAAGACATAATTATCCCTATGGAAAAAACAATCCCCATTTAGGCAAAATCGAACCGCTGCCTGCGGCGAAACCATCTAACTCATTGCCAACAATTCCGCTATACCAGCCAAATATTCAAGTCCTAATCGATCGAGATCTCCCTTTCACTCAGATAATGGAGCAAAGGCGATCGCACAGACAACAGGGCAAACAGCCAATTACCGTCGAACAATTAGGCGAGTTTTTATATCGTACTGCCCGAATCAGATCGATTGAAACCAATGAATCCGTCGAGTACCAATTTAGCGATCGACCCTATCCTAGCGGTGGTGCTTGTTATGAATTGGAGCTGTATTTGGCGATTAATGCCTGTCAAGGCATAGAACCAGGACTTTACCATTACTGCCCTAGAGAACATCTGCTGCGTCAATTGAGCGGGTTTACAGCAGCAGTTTATCAACTTTCCTGTCAAGCAGCGATCGAATCGGGCTTACCTCAGATCTTAATTATCTTGACTGCCCGCTTTCCCAGAGTAAATTGGAAATACCGTTCTCTTGCCTATGCCCTGATTTTGAAGCATGTCGGCGTTCTGTACCAAAGTATGTATTTAGTCGCAACAGCGATGGAGCTTGCTCCTTGCGCCATTGGTGGCGGAAATTCTGACTTGTTTGCTCAGGCGACTGGCATCAATTACTTGGATGAGACTTCGATCGGTGAGTTTATCCTAGGTAGCAAATTAGAAATCACTTCTTAAAAGCCTGCCGATACAATTCACAGCCTGGAATTGCTTTGTCTCCCGATCGATCGATCAGCCCCAAACTGCTTAACTTGTAAGCTAGAATCGGTGCTAATGCGATCGGTTCAGTGGCACTCATAACTCGATCGAGAGCTTGTGCCAATTCTGGCTGTTGTTCTAGTGTTACCCAATGACGCTGTAAGTGATGGTGGTAAATTCCGGTGCCTGTAGGGGCAGTTTTCAGCAGTTGCGCTAGAGTTACATCCTCACAACTTAGGTGATAAAGGGCAATATTCACCAGTGCGGGATGTCCCCCCACCAGCTCCATTAGTTGCCCAGCTTCTGCGCCATCTTCCCAGTTGAGTCCATAGCATCGAGCTAACTGCTGTACCTCCGCTAGCGAGAAAGCATCTAACTGAATCGGCAAGCCGACATTAAACGGGGATTGGTTGAGCTGAAGGGGAATGTAAATCTCCGTCGAGTGAACCACAATCAGGCGCAGCTTTTGCCAAATCGGGAGGATTTTGGCTTCTTCATACCAAGAGCGCAGCAACGGTAAAAAATCATGGGCGATCTGCGGATGCTCGAAAATATGATTCAGCTCATCGAATACCAATACCAGCGGAGTAGAAATTTTCTCTAATAGATAGTGTTGGAAGTAGTTAGTACAGCTAATTTTGCTACCGAGATCCTCATCCCAATACTCGTCGAGCCTCGGTTTGAGCTGGAGCTGACGAGCCACATTCGTACAGATACAGCGCAAAAATCGCTCGAGATCGCTCAAAATTGATTTGTCAACTTGCGCCACATTGAGGCTGACGGTGTGGTATCCCAAGCTTTGCGCCGATGCCAGTACTCTCAGGAGCAGGGATGTCTTACCCATTTCTCTCGGTGCTTTGATCCGCACCAATGCTCCTGGCTTGCTAATTTCGCGATCGATCTGCGCTTGGGCGGGAATGCGCTCTAAGTAAAACGGTGAGCCGAGCGGGACGGCACCATTGGGGTAGCGGGGTGAGATGTCTGACGGCAGAACATCTTTGGCGGAGCCTGTCTGTTCTCCTTGGGGAGAGGCTCCGCCAACGCGCAGCGTCCCGTTGGCGTAGCCTCTCGGAGAGAAGGGAAGGACAATCGATCCGTTCTCATCAGCACAAATCGATTCAGGCTGGAAGATCTGCGGCGATCCAACCTCTAAATCTAGCGTAGAAATTTCTCGCCAGTCTAATTCTAGTTTCCGACAGAGTTCTTCAAAAGTCGTGTAGTCAACGGCTTTGCCAGTCAGAAATTTATTAACTGTAGCGAGTGCAAAGCCGACATCCTCAGCCAAAGAGCGTTGGCTGGGAAAGCCATTGCGGTGGAGTGCCAGTTTGACTCGATCGATGCAATCCTGTTGAACTCTGAGGGATCTAGGCATAGAATCTTTCCCGCTCGATGTTTCAATCTTACAGGATAATTCAAGCACAAGTAGTTATTCAATATACAAAAGTTATAAACAAGTTAGTCATTCGTAGGCTCGAACTTAGTTAGGAGTCGAGTTAAATGGATCTGGGAGATGCAAACCAGCAGCATTTGGCATTGCTGAATCCTATTATGAAATTGTAGGGGTGGGCCCCCGTGGGGGGCCCGGAAGCTGAAGGGGACACCCAACCGGCCCCCCCAACCAA
>JAJAZF010000305.1 GCA_026785875.1 Chamaesiphon sp.
ATGAAGCCTGTGTTCTCAGCCATATTATGAGATTTCTTGGTACCCTCACGCAGTTTAGTAGCTAGATTAGAAGTCATATTAAAAAGATCCGTATAAATATATCCACTAATCTGTTAGCTTAGAATAATTTGATGAGAATTTATATTAAGATTTATAACTTGTGTAACTAGTACTACATATCTGCTTGGCTAAATACCCAATCTAAATCTTAGATAAATAACCAAAGTTGTTACTAACACTCTCAGTAGTTACAAGCACTGCCAGTGGCGCAAAGTCTGCCTGTCTAGATCGCACGCACAACCCTCGGGAAACCCCTGTTCCCGCACTTTTCGCTACGTGGACTGAAATATTAGTCTGCGTATGCGGACTTTGCATCATTAGCCATGATTTTAATTGTTGGCACTTCAATAGGTAGCAACTTAGGATAAATATTATCATCGCGCGGTAGATCTCGATCGTTTGGAGCACAATCATTATGACTTCTATTCCCACAACTCAAAAATTAGCCAGGAAGTTTAATACGCCCCAACTTTTGCGTGGTGGTTGGTATACAACCTGGGGGGTGAGTTTATTACTATTAATTGTGAGTATTTATGGAGTTCAGGCTCAACGACAGGTAATTAAAACTGTCGGAAAAGATGCCGCTCCGAGTATTTTGACAGCGCAACAATTGCAAGATTCATTTGCGGATCTGGATGCTAGTTTGGCAAATGAATTACTGTTGAAGCCAGGGGAAAATCAACAAGCGTTAGCAAAATTTGACATAAATCGTCAGAAAATTGCCAATCGATTGGTAGCTGCGGCAAGAAATATTACTTATCCACAAGAAGAAGGGATCGTTCAAAGTTTGCAACTAAATGGTAGTGCCTACCTATTGAAATTGCAGGAAGCGCGAGATGCTCACAAACGGGGCGATACTCTTGGTACTCTAAATATTTATCGGAGTGCGGCTACTTTAATCGATCGACAGATAATATCGCAAGCCGAACAGCTCAGTCGAGTAAATACTCAGGAGTTAGAAAAGACTTATGCTAACCAAAGTTTTATCAATGGTGGCATTGCTTTGCTGATTGCAATTGTGGGATTAGTTCAGATTGTGATTTTGGTCATCATTCAGATATTTTTATATCAGCGAATGCGCCGAATGCTAAATGTACCATTGCTTGGTGCTACGGCAATTGTAATTATTTTTCTAGGCTATACTCTCAGCTCATTTATCAGTGCAACCAATAACCTAAAAGTAGCTAAAACTGATGCTTTTGATTCCTTATACGCTTTGCGTCAGATGCGATCGCTCTCTTATAAAGCGAATGCCGATCGGAGTCGTTATTTACTAGATAGATCGAATGCGATCGTCTATGAGCAATCTTTTAATGACAAGATTAACAAAATTCTGACGATTCCGGCTAGCCAATCGATCGATAGTATTCTAGCTAATGTCCAGCAAAAAAAGCCGACTCAAGGGATAACTGGACTATTTGCTGATGAATTGAATAATATTACTTTTAAGGGCGAAGGAGAATTGGCGATCGATACACTGAAATTGTTTAAGGAGTATTTAGCGATCGACAAACAAATTAGACAGCTATCTAGTGGTGGTAAAATTGCTGAGGCGATCGCGCTATGTGTCGGGACAAAGCCAGGTGAATCAAACTGGGCATTCGATCGATACAAGAAGAAGCATACCGAATTAATGGATCTAAACAAGAAAGAATTTGAAGATAATATTAAAATTGGCGGACAACATTTAGACAATTATGAAATTATTGCCGCAGTTGCGCTCAGTAGTATTGCAATCTTAACTCTATTTGGACTCAGACCGAGGTTAATCGAGTATCTATAAGCTTGAGGTTTTAGATGTAGGGTGTGTTAGGCTCAAGCCGTAACGCACTAGTATTTGTTACCAGGAATCTGATTTAGGATCGCTGTCGATGGCTGGTATGATGGCTGAAATAGGCATTTTGACAACCAGCCGATTCGGCACCTAAATATAAGCATAAATATATGAAAATTTTATTTGTTGCGGCGGAAGCTGCTCCCATTGCCAAAGTTGGTGGTATGGGTGATGTGGTGGGTGCGTTGCCCAAATTTTTACGCAAAATGGGGCATGATGTGCGGATATTTATGCCTTATTACGGCTCCCTAGTGGGCAAATTAGATATTCCCTACGAGCCTGTGTGGGAGGGAGACGCGATGTTCAATCACTTTGCGGTGTATGAGACAGTGCTGCCAGGTACCGACGTTCCCTTGTACTTATTCGGGCATCCAGCGTTCGATCCGCTGCGGATCTATGGCGGAGAGGATGAGGATTGGCGATTTACGTTTTTTGCCAATGGCGCGGCAGAATTCTGTTGGAATTATTGGAAACCAAATGTAATTCACTGTCATGACTGGCATACGGGGATGCTACCCGTCTGGATGCACCAAGATCCCGATATTAGTACGATCTTCACCATTCATAATTTAGCCTACCAAGGGCCGTGGCGGTGGTATCTGGAGCGGATTACCTGGTGTCCTTGGTACATGCAGGGGCATAATACTATGGCAGCAGCGGTACAATTTGCCGATCGAGTCAATACAGTTTCGCCTACTTATGCCGCCCAGATTCAGACGATCGAATATGGGGAAACACTTGAGGGCTTACTATCGTTTGTGAGTGGGAGATTATCGGGAATTGTTAATGGGATCGATACCGAAGTTTACGATCCGGCGAATGATAAAGCTCTAGCTCAAACTTATACAGCAAAAACGATCGAAGATCGCGCTCAGAATAAAGCCGCACTTCAACAGGAACTTGGTTTAGCGATAAATCCCAAGACTTTTTTGGTGGGGATGGTATCCCGATTGGTGGAGCAAAAAGGGCTGGATCTGATGCTCCAAACACTCGATCGCTTTCTCGCCTATACTGATGCTCAGTTCGTGGTATTGGGTACGGGCGATCGCAATTATGAGACGCAATTATGGCAATTAGCCTCGCGTTATCCCGGGCGGATGGCTACTTATCTCATGTACAATGAGTCGCTCTCGCGGCGGATTTATGCAGGTGCGGATGCTTTTTTGATGCCGAGTCGGTTTGAGCCTTGTGGGATCTCTCAGATGCTGTCGATGCGCTATGGTTGCGTACCGATTGTGCGACGTACGGGTGGATTAGTCGATACGGTTACTCACCACGATCCGCAAAATCAGCGGGGTACGGGGTATTGTTTCGATCGCTATGAAGCGTTGGATCTCTACACTTGTATGGTACGCGCTTCCGAAGGTTTCAATTATAAGCCGCAATGGCAAGCACTCCAACAACGGGGGATGGAGAGTGATTTTAGTTGGGTTCGATCGGCTCAAGCCTACGAATCGCTGTATAAATCGGTTGTTAGTGCTGAAGCATAGTTGATGTACGGTGTGTTAGGCGCAAGCCTTCATTCAGTTGACAGTTGACAGTTGACAGTTGACAGCTTGCACTGTTGGCGTTAGCCTTGCCCTTGGCAATGCGAAGCCGTTGGCGTTAGCCTGCCGTAGGCATAGTGTTGACAGCGATATGGATTCGATCGAATGGAGGAGGTATTGGTGTAACGTTCGATCGAGATGATGCGTTACGCTACGCTAACACATCCTACTGCTATGAAAAAGCTCGCTAAAAACAGCCTGTAGGGTGTGTTAGGCGCAAGCCGTAACGCACCAATGTCCTAAAAACAGCGAGCTTTTTGCTAGAGCATTCCCGAAGCGCAGCTTGCATCATCATAAATAAGATCGATTAATCGCATCGTACTTTGGTATTTAGTGATGTTACCTTGCTCTTTAAACAACTTAGCTGCAAATCGCCAATCGATCAGTGCTTCTTGTTCCCCATACAAATCGCGATAGGCATAACCACGATTGGAATAAGCAAGTGCAAAATCAGGTTTAAGTTCGATCGACTTATTGTAGTCAGCAATCGCACGCGGATAATCTTGAGCTAGATAATGCAAAAAGCCCCGTCGGTAATATGCAATTGCCAATTTTGGATCGATGGCGATCGCCTGATTATAATCTGTCATTGCATCTCGATCGTCACCCAGGCGATAGTAAGCAACTCCACGACAACAAATAGCTAGTGCATTATTGGGATCGACGCGGATTGCTTGTGTATATGCTGTTAATGCACCTAAATAATCGCGATTTTTATACTTGGCATTAGCTGAAGATAGGATATCGTTGGCTACTGGTCTGGTAGCATAAGTGGATGGTGACATGGCTGGATGACTGTAGTGATTATTTTTAGACTGATTAACAGCATTTACATTAGCAATTATAACCTTGTCAAATCTCAGCGAATAGGGATTAAATCACACATCGAGCGTCAATTTACGAGTGGCTCGGATCGGGAATATTGAGAAATATATGTAATAAAATGTAGGGGTAATTCATGTATTATTCTGGGGTTTTACATTGCCAATGAGGCAAAAAATAATGATAATCTAAGACGATCGATCCTAGCTGCACAATTCAACCGTGACTTACCGCAATCCCACACCTACTGTAGATATCATTATCGAACTAATCGATCGACCCCATCGCCCAATTATTCTGATCGAACGGCTGAATCCACCGCATGGGTGGGCATTACCTGGCGGCTTTGTAGACTATGGGGAATCACTAGAGACAGCCGCAATCCGAGAAGCCAAAGAAGAAATCGGACTGGATGTGCAACTGGTAGAACAATTTCATCTTTATTCAGCACCCGATCGCGATCCGAGGCAGCATACTATTAGTATGGTATTTATCGCTACAGCAGTAGGAACCCCGATCGCTCAAGATGATGCTAAAAGTGTTGGCATATTTGCACCGTGGGAAATTCCCTCACAGTTATGTTTCGATCATGGGCAAATAATCGCGGATTACTTGCGGTATCGACATTATCATCTTCGCCCAGGAATTAGGCTTTAGGCTTTAGGCTTTAGGTTTTGGGCTTTGGGCTTTAGGCTTTAAGAGAAACATCCTCACTCTTTACTTCCTTGTCCCCCCATTCCTAGACTTTTGCCCCCTCCCCTCCTTGGTGCAACGCACGCTGAGGAAACCTCAGCGCGATTGCATCCGCTTTCCAAGGGGAGGGCTGGGGTGGGGTAGAGCTTCCCCGCAGCAACTCGCCATAGACTTGTGTATACACCGTAGCCCCACACTCTCCATGCTTACCACACCAACTCTTCAACTTAGCGATTTGCTCGACTGTATCGATCTACCTGTGGATTGGGTAGGATTGCGGAAAGTGCGGGAAGTCGCCGTTGCTCGATCGGCACGAGACGGAATGCCGCAAAATAATAGTACGACAATTAGCGAAGGGGTGATGATCGAAGTCCTCGTCGATGGACAAATCGGTTATGGCGCGACGAATCTGCTCAACCCCAAGGGAGTTCGCGCCGCCGCTACCGCAGCATATCATCAAGCGATCGCCGCGCGTGAATATCGAATTTACCCCATCACCACAGCCCAGCGACCCAAGGTCGTCGGGCAATATGTCTCGCCCACCCTCCAACCATTTAATAGCCTGACTCCTGGCGAAATTAGCGAGCAATTGAGCAAGATTTGTCATACTCTCAAAGTTGGGGTGCAAATCGTTCAAACCAGTGCCACGATTATTACCCGCGAATTGGAAACTTGGTTTGTTAGTAGCAATGGTTCTGATGTCTATCAGAAATTCTTGCTGATGACGACAGATTATGCAGCGACAGCTCAGGATGGAGCTATTATCCAACATCGGAGCGATCGCGGGGGACTGGCTAGATGTTATCAAGGCGGGATGGAATATTTTCTCACCGCCGATCTGTGGGCGCGAGTGCAACAGGTGGGCGAACAGGCGGTAGAATTGCTGACGGCGATCGAATGTCCCACTGAGACAACCAATCTGGTACTTGCACCGGATCAGCTACTATTGCAAATCCATGAAAGTGTCGGACATCCGCTCGAATTAGATCGAATTTTGGGTGACGAGCGCAATTATGCGGGGGGAAGTTTTGTCAAACCTACTGATTTTGGTAATCTCGTCTACGGTTCACCCTTGATGAATATTACTTTCGATCCGACTGTCTCAGGCGAATTTGCCAGTTATGGTTTTGATGATACTGGAGCTACGGCGACGCGGGAATATATCATTCGCGATGGGATCTTGGAGCGGGGACTGGGAAGCCTGGAGAGTCAAGCGCGGTTGGATTTGCCAGGAGTAGCTTGTAGTCGCGCCTGTAGCTGGAATCGTCCACCGATCGATCGGATGGCAAATATCAATCTCGAACCTGGATCTAAAAGCTTTGATGAAATTATCGGTGGGATCGATCGCGGTATCTATATGGAGTCCAATCGTTCCTGGTCGATCGACGACCAACGCCACAAATTTCAGTTTAGCTGTGAGTACGCCAAAGCGATCGAAAATGGCAAATTGACTAAAACCATCCGCAACCCCAACTATCG
>JAJAZF010000306.1 GCA_026785875.1 Chamaesiphon sp.
ACTTTTCCCCGTATGAGGGCCACTGCCAATTATTTGGACGAATTTCCGAAATCGATCGCTCATCTGTTAGGGATTAGGTGTTAGGTGTTAGGTATTAGTTCCTCTTCATCAGAGCTGCAACTGTCAACCCTTGGCTGGGCTGGGCAAGCTGTTAACTGCTTTATGACTAAATCACAAAAGGATTGAATAGGGGGGATCTCAAGCCTGTCGCTGGTAGTCACTAAGACAACTTGACGGGAAAGATTCATTCCGGTTTGGGAAGTGGGTTCGATCGATCGAGCCGCCAAAGTGGGATCGCTATGGACATCTAGCAGTGCAGATCTAGGCAACAGCGCGATTAATTTGCCTTGTCTGACTACGCCCCGAAAGGCATCGAGCGTATTCAATTCTAGCACCGCATGAAGTTTACTGCCTTGCTTGCTAAATTGCTCCTGCACCAGTCGCTGCATTCCATACCCATCTTTGAAGACTACTTGAGGATATTTGACTAATTCTGCCCAGGGTACCTGCGAATATTCAGCCAAGGGATGTTGTGCTGACATTAATACCTCGATCGGTTCTTGGTAGAGATTTTGGACTACCATGTCAGGGCTGCTAGTAAACATCCGATTATCCATAACGATCGCGATATCTACCAAGCCATCCTTGAGTACTTTCAATGCTCGATCGCTACCCAATGCAGTTACTCTCAATTGTACCTGCGGATATTCATAACAAAACTGTTGCAAAATCGGCGGCAAAAGATGAGCGCAAACTGAGTGAATCGCCGCAACACACAGTTCCGGTTGTTTACCTGCAAGGAGACTTTCGATCGATTGATGAGCTAGTTTCCATTCTTGACAAATCTTGCGCGCGTGAGGTAAGAGCCGTTCGCCACCGATTGTTAATTTAGCCTGATGATGGCGATGGAATAAAGAAAGCCCCAGAGCCTCTTCCAGGGATTGGATTTGACGACTGATCGTTGATTGGGTGCAATCACATGTACGTGCAGCTTGTTGAAAACTGCCAGTTTCGGTAATTGCTAAAAAAGCTTGTAACTGTTCGATCCGCATAGCTAGGAGTTTTAGGGGTGAGGTACTATCCAATCTTTAATATCGCCAAAAGTCATCAAACCCAAAGTCCATCACCTAAATACACGCATCCAATAGCTGTTGATGCCACTCCCCACTACTGGCAATTAGACATCCCCACTGACTGACATCGCCCTGATTATATTTGAGCGGGCTACCATCTTGGTGTGTAAACTTGCCACCCGCTTCAGTCAAAATCAGTTCTGGCGCAGCGAGATCCCAATCTTTTGGTGCAGATGTTCCCGACAGCGATACATACAAATCCGCATCATGTTCGAGGATCGAAGCGATCTTACAGCCAATACTCCCAACTTCCAACTGTTGCTGACAGGGAAGCTGTGCTAATAATTTAATTAATCCTTCGCTGCGATGATTGCGACTGGCGACAACAATCAATTCAGTTAATTGTTTAGTTCGGGCTATTTGTACGAGTTTTCGCGTCCCCTCGACTGTGACTTGCCAAGTCCCACCCCCCTCAATTGCCGCATATAATCGATCGGATTCTGGTACAGTTACCACCGCAAGTACTGGGCGATGTTGATAGGTGAGGGCGATATGGATGGCATACTCTCCAGTTTTATCGATGAAATCTCGCGTACCGTCCAAAGGATCGATAATCCATACCCAATCTTGAGCCAATTCGAGATCGCCAGTTTGGTAAGTCTCCTCTGTCAAATAGCCACAACTATCTCCACACATCGCTCGAATCCCCTCTAACAGGTGTCGATCTACTGCTTTATCTGCTACTGTTACAGGCCCTTCTGTCTTGTCAAATACCTCTAGCTGTTCGCGACTACCTCGATAGTAAGACTTTAATATAGTTGCTGCTGTATGGCTTAATTCGATCGTGCGGTCTAAGATGTCGGCTAAAGTTAGGTGTGGAAGTGGTGAATTCACTGGTATGGAGGAGGAGAGTAGAGTTACGCTCTATTGTATAACTACGTCTTTCCCGATACGCTCATGGGTGGGATTGAGACTCGTTTTACCACCGCAGATCGCTGCCCAAATGCCCTGGTAGCACAAATCCAAGCGATCGCTAAAGTTTCCACTATCTCAATGCGCTAAAAAAATTCGGCTCTCTATTTCTAGCCTACCCTAAATTTTGACTCGCGGTGCTATAGTAGTAAACGAAACCGCAAGTCGGTTCAAAATTAAGTGTGAGGAAATTTTCAATGAACTGGAAAACTTTATTGGTTGTTGCAGGTTTGTCCCTGTCGATCGGTCTGACTGCTTGTAATAAGGAAGCTGCTGCTCCCGATGCTACCAAAGTTGATACTACGACCACAACAACTTCGCCTGCTGTGACCGAAACCAAGCCCGCTGATGGTGCTAAAACCGAAACCAAGACTACTGAAACCAAGACTACTGAAACCAAGCCTGCTGATGGTGCGATGAAGTCTCCTGATGCGATGAAGTCTCCTGACGCAACCAAGACTACCACTACCAAGACTACTGAAACCAAGCCTGCTACTACAAAGCCTTAGTCATCGCTAGGATCTATTCGCAAAGAATCGATGAGGCTTTGCCTACGCTACTTGTGCTGAGCGAAGTCGAAGTACGCGAACGAGTGTAAATAGAGCGATAGCCACCAATATTTCTGACTTAATAGAAGTCTAAAATATTGGTGGCTTTGTTTTACCAATTACGATCGACTAATCAGAGTATCACCAGTATTTAAAAACTTACCAGCTTCAGATAATGGAATTTGGGTATTGACTGCTAGTCGATAGAAATGATTAAATCTCAATTTATTCACATCAGCGGGAAGTGTTCGTTGACGCTGCTCTATGAAAATCTGTTGAAACTTGAAACTAAGGCTACCAGTCAGAGAATTACGAGTGGGAACGATACAGCGTTGACAGGGATTGATGCCATGAAATCGGACATTACCCAGTTGAAAATCCCGTACTTCTCCAGGCGATCCAAATAGTCGATCTTCCCAAAAAGCCGGAATGCCACTCAGTTCCAAATTAGTTCTAAATCTGCGGCGGACTTCTGCCAAATCTAAGTCTGGAAACCAAGCGCAAACCGTCTCTAAGGTAGCTGTGCTGACAAGCGTTGGGCCGTAAGCATCCAAGTCATCTGGAAACCCTGTCACGGCATTTTCGATGAGCCTAACCGGAAAGCCCAAGAATTCACTCAGCCATCGAGCTAATTCGACAAGTTCGGTAGTCAGGCAGAATGTATAAGTATTAGCATCGCCCGTAATGTGGAGCCTAATTAATAGTCGCTGCTCTGGCTCAGAGGTAGCAACAAAGTCATACTCACTACGCAATTGCTGAATTTTAGCCGTGCGTTTAGCATTGACAATTTTACCTTGCTCATCGACGATCGCCCAACGCCTGTCAAATTCTAACGCACCACCTGGCGAGATTCTAGCGCGTTGGCGTAGCCTCTCCCCTGGAGAATCGACTATTTTTCCATCTAGCGATTTGATTGGATAAATAACTATCTGCGTCAACGTTGGTTGAATGTCCGCATTCATAAGCTTGGTTAGTAAGTAACGATCGATAACTATGCCGAT
>JAJAZF010000307.1 GCA_026785875.1 Chamaesiphon sp.
AGGACATCGATTGTAGGGGCGGGTTTATGCTAGAGATGCCCGAAATTTACCGATAACTTCAGAACAAAACCCGCCCCAACCGCCAAGGCAATCGACAATCGATTGTAATATGTCCTAACGCCCTTGGCGGTTGCTATACAATCGAATCTGGAGATTTAGACTTCTTCTACTTCGACTGCATCTACATCTACAACATCTAGCTCTAGATCCTCCTCACCATTCGAGGCTGGAACGATCGCTACTGCCATGATTGCATCATCATCGTCTAGCTTCTGGACTCGTACCCCAGTTGCCATCCGCGATTGAGGTGAGATGGCGTTGATGGCTTGACGGATGATAATTCCGCGATTGGTGACGATCATCATTTCCTCATCGGCATTGACTACCCGCAGAGCGGCTAACCTGTCGCCTTTTTTGCGGAACTTGATCGCGAGTACGCCCATTCCGGCGCGATTTTGGAGGCGGAATTGAGTCACTGGTACCCGTTTGCCGAGTCCTCCAGTCGTAACTACCAGAATCCACGGCCCTTCACCTGCTGGAACTGCGACATCTTCAGCCACAGTATCGTCGATATCATCTACCCCTGGATCTTCACTCGCCGCCACCATCTGGGCGATGACTTGACTTGGTAGGATATCCATGCTGATTAATTCGTCACCTTTCTTGAGCGACATCGATTTAACGCCGCGTGTTGCGCGTCCTAATGGTCGGAGTTGGTCGCGATTGGTGCGGAAATGGATTGTCATCCCATTGCGGGTACCGATAATTGCACTGTCAGTTTCTTTAGCACGACGTACCCAGCGTAAGCCATCGCCTTCTTCGAGTGAGATGGCAATCAAACCATTAGCGCGGACGCTGGCAAATGCGGAGATAGCGGTCTTTTTGATGAAGCCCTTCTGCGTGAGCATGATTAGGTATTCATCGTCGCTAAATTCGCTCACAGGTACCACTGAGGTGATCTTTTCCTCGCGAGGAATCGGCAACATTTGGACGATCGGGAGTCCGCGTGCCGTGCGGGACGAGACGGGAATTTGATAGGCTTTGACTGTATATACTACCCCGCGATCGCTAAATAGCAGGATTGTATCGTGATCGCAGCAGGTGAGGAAATGCTCGATCGCATCTTCTTCTTTCATCCCCGTCCCTTTTTTGCCCCGTGTAGCGCGGCTTTGAGTCTCAAAGGTGCTGACGGGCATCCGTTTGATATAGCCCTGCTCGGTGACGAGGATCAGGGATTTTTCATTGGCGATGAGGTCGGTATCTTCTAAATCTCCTTCACCATGCTCGATTAGAGTACGGCGAGGGGTAGCAAATGTGGTCTTAATTTCAGCGATTTCGACTTGGATGATATCCAGAATCCGTTCCCGCCGCGCGAGAATATCTTTGAGATCGGTGATTTTAATCGTCAGCTCTTCGTGCTCTAAGCGAATTTTGTCAGCTTCTAGAGCTGTCAGCCGCCGTAGCTGCATCTGAAGAATCGCATCGGACTGAAAATCAGACAGTTCAAATCTTTCGATCATCTCCTGTTTGGCTGTGGCTGAGTCCGCCGCAGCCCGAATCAGGCGAATTACTGCATCGAGGTTGGCTAGAGCAATTAATAAACCGCCCAAGAGGTGATCGCGCTCTTCAGCTTTGCGTAGCTCGTAGCGAGTCCGACGGGTAATCGATTCGATGCGGAAGTCGAGGAAAACGGTGAGGAATTTTTTGAGGCTCAGGAGCTGGGGTTCGCCATTTACCAACGCCAACATGTTGCAACCAAAGTTGGTTTGGATCGGTGTTTGTTTGTAGAGATTGTTTAGAACTACACGGGGATAAGCATCCCGCTTGAGTTCGATCACGATCCGCATCCCATCGCGATCGCTTTCATCCCGAATATCCGAGATTCCCTCTAGTTTATGGTCGTTAACCATTTCGGCGATCCGTTCGATCAGAGCAGCCTTATTCGTCTGGAAGGGTAACTCTGTAATGATAATTGCTTCGCGATCGGGTCTGCCTTTATATTCTAATGTTTCAATATTAGCCACCCCGCGCATGACGATCGAACCGCGTCCAGTAGTATAAGCTTCCTTGATCGGCGATGTGCCGAGGATCTGCGCTCCTGTGGGAAAATCAGGGCCAGGGATATATTGCATCAATTCGAGATCGGTAATCTCAGGATTGTGGATCAATGCCACCACCCCATCAATTAACTCACCCAAGTTATGCGGGGGAATATTTGTCGCCATCCCGACAGCAATCCCTGATGAGCCATTGAGTAATAGCTGCGGAATCCGCGCGGGAAGTACAGTTGGCTCCTGTTGCGAACCGTCAAAGTTGTCAGCAAAATCTACCGTCTCCGCCTCGATGTCCCGCAATACGGCATCCATCGTCAAAGCTTGCAAGCGACACTCGGTATACCGCATCGCCGCTGGCGGATCGTTATCTACCGAACCAAAGTTACCATGTCCGTTAATCAACGGATTTCGCATCGAAAAATCTTGAGCCATCCGCACCAGCGCGTCATACACCGCTGTATCACCGTGAGGATGGTATTTACCCAGAACTTCCCCGACTACCCGCGCACACTTTCTAAACGGTCGATCGGCTGTCAAACCTAATTCGTGCATCGCATACAGGATGCGGCGGTGGACTGGTTTTAACCCATCTCTGGCATCGGGAAGTGCCCGCCCTACGATTACGCTCATGGCGTATTCCAGGTAAGAGCGCGACATCTCAAGTCGTAGATCTGTAGGGACGATTCGCTCTTGGGAAGTAGTCATGAATTGCTCCGTCCGGCTGGTTAATTGTGCTGTGTCACTAGTGCAATTTTATCACATTTAGGGGGGTACGTGTATGCTGATTCTTGCGGCTAGAAGGCTTGCTGGATGCTGGGAAAGAGTGGTTGACTCGATCGATTCTCCTGCAACCTTGAAAAAACGTAGGGTGGGTTGCGCGGAGCAAAACCAAATATCAATATACCAGCACCCTAGAAATGTTGGGTTTCATTCTTCTGCTTGGTGCGCTTCCATGGTCGGGAAACCCGACCGGAGCGCATCCGCAACCCAACCTACCCTAAAAGATCTGTCTGGTTCCAAATATGGGAATATGCGTAGGCGATCGATCGTACTCAACTCAAAACTTCAGATTCCTCTTTATCTATGAAACAATCCAAATCTGTAGTTCCTACATTCGACTCAATGTTTGTACCGACAATTCAAGCTTTGCAAGCATTGGGTGGATCTGGCACAACCGAAGAGATTTACGAACAGGTCGTTCAAATTTTAAATTTGGCTGACAAAGTGCTAGAAGCTGTACATGGTAGTACGTCACAGAGTGAAGTTAAGTATCGACTGAGCTGGAGTCGAACGTATCTAAAAAAGTATGGACTCGTCGAAAATTCAGGTCGTGGAGTTTGGTCTTTAGTATCAACATCAGTAGATATTAAAACAATAGATCGAAAAGAGATTGTCAGAGTAGTTCGAGAATCTGAAAAATCTAAAATTGTCCAAGCAGATACTTTAGAAGAAACTGTTGAGCCTACTGAAATCATCGAAGAACTAGCATGGCATCAACAACTTCATAAGCTGTTATTATCGCTCGATCCTTCTGCCTTTGAACGTTTGGCACAACGGCTACTGAGAGAGTCAGGTTTCGTTCAAGTACAGGTAACTGGAAAGTCTGGCGATGGTGGCATTGATGGCGTAGGCATTGCCCGAATTAACGGTTTTTTGAGTTTTCATGTTTTATTTCAATGTAAGCGTTATCAGGGTTCAGTCTCTGCTAGTCATATCAGAGATTTCCGTGGAGCTATGCAGGGTCGTACTGATAAAGGTCTATTTATTACAACGGGTACTTTCACCAGAGATGCTATTAAAGAAGCGACAAGAGACGGTGCCCCACCCATAGATCTAATTGATGGAGAGCAATTAGTTCAACGGTTAAAAGAATTGGGTCTTGGTGTCAAGATTGAAATGGTTGAATCGATCGAGGTAGATATTAATTGGTTTGCGAAGATTTAAGTAAAGTCAAATTTATAGCACAGCTAACCGCTGAAGTTCTGCTGTAAGAGTCATTTTAATTTACGCTGCTCATCGTTTGGACGAGGCACGATCGATCGATATCTCAAGTAGAATTAAAATAAATCAAGAGCATAACTAAAATGCTAGCTATTACTGAGATAGTCTACCCAGATAGCGATATACATTTTTTATAACTCGTAGGGGCGGGTTTATGCTAGCTGATATCGATTTTACCGATCGATACTGTTGGCGTAGCCTGCCGTAGGCACACGAACCCGCCCTCCCCACTAAAAGATATCACTTAGGTTGTATACAATCAGGGTAGGGGCAATTCATAAATTACCCCTACCCTAATTTTTAATAAATAGATGATTTTTCGCCAATTATTTATCTACCCAAGCTACTCGCAGACTCCCTGGTTTAGCAGGATCGCCAGTGAATGTAACACCGCGATCGTTCGCCTGAAGATGACGTAAAATCTTGTAGATTGCTTCTACTCGATCGGGTGCGCCAACTTTAGCGGCTAATTCTGCTAGTGTAATTGGAGCCGCGATCGTGGTTTCTTGTAGAGCCTTGATAGCATCGGTTTGCAACTGAAGAATGACAGCGGCAGCTTTTTTCCCTGCTTCTACACCTGGTTGATGATAAGCATTGACATTGACGATCGAAGCATATATACCTACAGCCCTTTCATAGAGAGCGATCAGGGCACCTACAGTATGAGGAGTGACGGCAGGAATAGTTACCGTAATGGAGTCGCGGTGATTTTCATACAGGGCTTGACGGGTACCTTGGAGGAAACCAGAGAGATAGTCGCCACTAGTTACACCTGGATCGATTTCAGGCGATTTGCCCTCGCGATCGTGTAATACTTCGATAAATGTCAGGAAGAAATTTGCAATCCCTTCCCGCAATTGTTGGACGTAGGCATGTTGATCTGTCGAACCTTTATTCCCATAGACGGCGATGCCCTGATAGACTTTATTGCCATCGAGATCGTCTTCTTTACCCAGGGATTCCATGACTAATTGCTGGAGATAGCGGCTAAATAATAGCAAACTATCCTTGTAGGGTAAAACCACCATATCTTTTTCCCCTTTGCCATTGCCCGATGCGTGCCAAGCCAGGGCGAGTAAGGCGGCGGGATTGGTTTTGATATCGGGCGTGCGGGTGGCGATGTCCATTTCTTTGGCACCTGCTAACATCCCGTGGATGTCAATGCCCTGAAGTGCAGCAGGGAGTAAGCCGACGGATGATAA
>JAJAZF010000308.1 GCA_026785875.1 Chamaesiphon sp.
TAGTTAGTGAGAATTGGTTGGGAACTGGAGTTACGGCTTTAGGTGCTTCTACTGGTGCTGGTGCTGGGACTGCTGGAGGTACTTCTGTAGGAGCTGGTGGTGTTGGCGGAGTCGGAGGGGCTGGCGGTGGAGTTGTTTGAGTGAGATCTGTGGGCGAGGTGTTACTAGGTGCAACGATAGCAGTTGTTTTTGCTTTCTGTTTGGCTTTTTTCTTGAGGCGTTTCTTTTTTCTGAGGGCGATGAGTTGGTTGGGGCTATGTTGTGCAAATGTGGCTGTAGCCGATTTGGATGTAGTTGTAATTGAATCTGCGGCTTGAGCACCAGTCACTAATAGTAAGGTTGCACATAGTCCGCTGGCAGTAATTGCCAGCCAGTTGAGGTATTGGTTTGAGGTCTTCATATTAATGGGTTTAGATCGTAAAATGATTTTCGACAAGGGCATTCAAGCAATATTCGGAGATCGGAGCGACACGAACAGTCGCTCTTGTCTGCAAGTTACCAAAGACGGCTACAGTTAGCAGCTTTTAGTAAATTTGGTTGTGGCTGTACTAATTGCGTAAGTGCGATCCGCGAACTAGTTAAATCGGGTGAATCTACTATTTAGTCGCTTGGCGATTCTCTAGTAGAGAATCGCTTATTTAAAGTCAATTCTATTAGACGAATAAATTGGACTTATTTAGCTGTAAAAGGTGTGTATTTACCACCTAAACCTTCAACGATTGTTTTAGTATTAGAAACTAACATTTTCTGATAAGTTCCACCTGGACTACTCATTTCACCTAAGCCATCAACATAGAGTTCCTGCTCTGCTACCTTTACCTTGGCTTCTTGAGCGATCGTGGTAATCAACTTGGGATTGAGCGTCAATTCTGCAAAAATAGTCGGGACTTGAGCCTTTCTGATTTTACCAACAAGTTCTTTTGCTCTAGCAGCATTGGGCTTTTCTTCAGTACTCAATCCTTCTAAAGCATCCACCGGAATTCCATAAGCTTTGGAGTAATATCCTAGTGCATCATGAGTTGTAAATAACACTTTCTTAGTAGCTGGAATCGTACCGATCTGAGATTTTATCCAAGTATCGAGTTGTCCGACTTCTGTTGTTAATTTTTGCGTATTTTGCTTGTACGTTGCTGCTTGCTCTGGGACTAATTTCTCTAGATTAGCTTTGATCGTTTCGGCAATTTTAATCCCATTTTGGGCATTGTGCCAAACATGGGGATCTGTGGTACTTTTACCGTCTTCTTCAAACTGCTGGGGCTGGGGTACCGCTACTTCATGAACGGCGATTTTTGGAGCTGGGTTAGATGTTGCTTTAATCGCTTTAATTAGCTCTGGCTCAAAGTCATAGCCACCATACAAGACTAGTTTAGCATCCTCGATCGATTGTCTGGCTGCTGGTGTCAATTTGTAGACGTGAGGATCGCTACCAGGAGCCAGCAGACACACTACATTTACAGTGCTAGCCGCAATTTGTTTGGTCAAGTCGCATAGTACAGTATTTGTTACAATTACTTTCGGGCTGCTATCTGTATTTGCGGCGGTGGTTGCGGCGGGAGTTTCGCTGGCTGTGGGGCTAGCGGCATCTGTCGGCTGTTTATTCGGGGTGGTGCATCCAGTTAGCAGCCCTAATGTTAGTAGTGATGATACCAGCCAATTGTGGCGTAGTGGTTGGTTTGAATCTGAGCGACGAGGGCTAATTTTCACGATCTGTTGAATTAGTAAATTGTGGGCGGGTTTCTGGCACAGTGGCGTGTGAGGCGCAAAATCTGTGTAACCAACTTATGCTAGAATGAGAATCATTATCGCTAGGAATCAAATCATCCTAAAGGGTAGAGTAGCTTGCTGTCAACACTTCGACTACGCTCAGTGCAAGCTGTCAACTGTCAACTGTTAAAATCTGCCTGAAGTTGCAATTGAGATCGCCAAATCACTTATAAGGTTAAAATACTCATGGTAAATACTTTAGATAATCCACAGCGCACAACCGTTCCAGTAACTGTCCTGACTGGATATTTAGGAGCAGGGAAAACCACGTTACTCAATCATATTCTGACCTATGAACATGGTAAGAAAGTAGCGGTTATTGTCAATGAATTTGGTGAGATTGGGATTGACAACCAATTAGTAGTCAGTACCGATGAAGAAATTTTTGAGATGAATAACGGCTGTATTTGTTGTACGGTTCGCGGTGACTTAGTGCGGATTATTGATAAGCTCATGCGACGGCGCGATAAATTCGACCATTTAGTCATTGAAACCACTGGTTTAGCTGACCCTGCACCTGTAATTCAAACTTTTTTTGTGGATGAAGATGTTCAACTTCACACCCATCTAGATGCGGTAGTGACAGTGGTAGATGCCAAACATATTCAACTCCATTGGGATGCAGATGAGGCGCAAGAGCAGATTGCTTTTGCGGATACAATTTTGCTCAATAAAACCGATCTAGTTACGGTTGCCGAGTTAGATGAACTCGAACGTAAAATTCGGAGTATGAATGCGATGGCAAAGATTTATCGGACTGAAAATGCCCAGGTAAATATGGATGCAGTTTTAGAAGTTGGCGGCTTCGATCTATCTCATGCGCTGACGATCGATCCAGATTTTTTAGGTGAAGAAGCTCATGTCCATGATGAGTCAGTAAAATCTGTTGCATTAGTGCTATCGGGGGCGATGGATATCAATAAAATTAATAATTGGTTGAGCGATTTGTTGCCAAACCAAGGCCCAAATATCTTTCGGATGAAAGGGATTTTAAATATTCAAGGGCAAAAGCATCGGTTTGTGTTCCAAGGGGTGCATATGCTATTTGATGGTAAACCCGATCGCGAATGGCGGGTTGATGAGCAGCGTAAAAATGAGTTGGTCTTTATCGGGCGAGATCTCGATGAGGCTAAGTTAAGAGCAGATTTTACTAAATGTTTGGCGACAGGGATTGGATTTGGGAAATGACGATCGCCATACTTTGCCGACTGACTTTACTCGATCGGATTGGCTGGCGATCGAGTTTACTGACAATCGCTGGAGTCGTTCTTTTAGCTGGAATACCGCTGTTAA
>JAJAZF010000309.1 GCA_026785875.1 Chamaesiphon sp.
GCTGCTAAGGCTGGATCTTCCTTTAATGCTGCTTGTAAAGCTAAGGGATAGAGTTTGAGATTTCTTGCCGACCAGAGAGCCTCAATATTGGCAACAGTACCATCACATGTGATATGTCCCCAGGGGCGAATCGCGCCTTTGTCGATGGCTGCTCGATCTGGAATGGTATATCCAAGCATTTTACAGAGATCGTCGCCAACTAGGACTTCCAAAATTGTTGTCGCTGTCGATCCTTCAAAGGCAACATTATTGGGGTTGTAGAGCATGGCGGCGAAATAGCCCAGGATACCAGGAATGGTTAAATCCCAGTTCATGTGTCCTTGGTAGCGCATACTGAAAAAGGGCACGGATTTTTTTAGGAACGCCAATAAGGACTGATATCCCTCGGTAAGAGAATCCATTGCTTCGAGATATTCAGGCGATCTCTTCATCTCTCCAGTGATGTGAGTGGGATCGCTGGGATGAAAGTTTCTGCGCCAAAATGCCTGATCTCGAATGGCTTCGACAATAAAGCGTTCTAATTCATCCGCATTTTCAGCTTTTGGCCCCAAGAACCAGGCTTCTAGGGCGCGAGTTCCTGTATTTTCAAAATTGGGAATTTCACTCGACTGAGACAATTGATGAATACCTTGGCGTGCTTTTTCAAATCCTTGACTGAGAGAATCTTGTGGGGTATTCATCAGCTTTGGCTCCTGGTGGTATCGGTGGGGAAAGTGACAATGTTGAGCGTTGTTAGAGCAGGGGTAGCGGTGTTTCCGCTACTCCTGCTGTCTAACTACAGACCGGACGGCACATTAGTATCTTCTACAATCCCGTTCAACGTCGCTCCAAAACAATCAGCATTGGGTCCCATGCCAAATTTCGCAAAGGTTGTCCAAACTGCTTTTTTGACCTTCGTATAATCCGCAGCATTCAAGCTTCCTGCTGTCTGCAAGCAACTGAGTGCTTTGAGAATCGCATCACGTTCATCTAAGAAACTGGGATTGGAGGGAGACAGTTTTAGTGCATCGACGACAATTTGCCAGCCGAGTTGATGACCGCGATCTTTAGAGCCTAATGCTGTGCCAATCTCGCGATTCATCTCCATCAACGTAGCGCACCAAATTTCACCAATGTTATGCACTTCGTTGTAGCGTCCCGTCCCAATTTTGCCAAAGCGATCGGGGAAGCTGCTATCGTACTTTAGACCTCGGATACCATTGGGATTCTTAACTACCCAGTCCCCAGTAACGACTTTTTCAACTGACTTGCCGAAGTTTTGAATTGTGAGCGCGAAATAGTCACTCCAACCTTCGCCCATGCCTCCACTTTGAATCTGTTGCAGTCCCTGTGGACTATTCATCCGACCTCCGACTAAGCGGTTAGTGACACCATGAGTAAATTCATGGAAGACTACATCGGAATCAAAAGCAGTATGCCGTGTCTCAGTAGGGGTGATGTTAACTGTCCCCATATTCATAATGGGTTTGATTCCATCCCGACGGGTGAGCATATTCGCTGTTCCTTGAACCGTACTCTGAAAAGCACGAGCATCGACTGGATCGCCCGCAATTGGAACTCCAGTAAAATTGATCTCTTGAAAATTTCCTACCTTTTCATTAAAACCCAGCAAATAGAAGAAATCGTGCATATAGTTGCAGAAGTAGAAAATGTTTAAGATTTTCTGCTCATCTCCGATGGGATCGGCAGGATCGAACACGGTTTTTCCACTTTGGCTCTGTCCTTGAAGTTTCTGAAGTTCATGTCCTTGTCCGGGACGTTGTTCTTCCCATAAAGCAGCGATCGTATTATTTCCGACAGTTTGGTTACTAGTACACCAGTCCCGAGGAAACTCTAGCGGTAAATCATTAGGTTTGGAAACATGATAATCATTCACATTCCGAGGAAAGGGAATTAGTTGCCGAGGTGTGGTGCCAGGATTTTCTTGATAGATATTGCCATCGACTAACATAGTTCGCATTAAGCTTTGACAGTAAAGAATCTCTGGTTCGGTGCGATCCGCTGAAATAATTACTTCGTATTGATCTTGATAATTCGGCAGCGTAATGTGCATATACCATCCGAGGCGTGTCTCAGGATTTTGGTAAAAGAGAACGAGAGAGGCGGAAATCAAGTCAGCAAAAGGACCATTATCTAAGACCGTCGGTTTGCTTGGCAGGGGGAAAGTTACCAGTATTCGCGGAACATAATCGGATAGATCGATGCGAACTGAAGTCATTGGCTGTCCCCAACCATCAGTCTTTGTCTCGGTTTCGGGATTAGTCACATACTGAGCGGCGGCTAGTACTGCCTGAATAACGCTAATTTGGGGTGCAATATTAATTTCAGGTGGGAGATTAACATTGTTCCCAACTACATCGCTAATGGCGTTGTCAGGAGAGAAGCGAACGGTGCGAACCATCTGAAAGACAGGAATGCCCAGATAGCTTTGTTGAAGATGAACGGCTTTACTATCAGAACTGGTTGTTTCGACAGTGGAATCTGGGACGAATTCAACTGGTTCACCTGGGGCAAATCCCAAGACGGAGCTAGTTTGAGTGACAAAGCTCAATGCTTTCTCAATTAGTGCTCCGGCTGTGCTTGGGGCGTTATCTGACAAGAGACGATTGGGCGTACCTGTGAGCGAATTCAAAGCAGGAACACTAATCGTATGGGTTCCGGGCAATTGTTCAGAGACAACAGACGCAGCTTGACTGAGTTGATTAATTCGGGTGTCAGTCGCACTATTGGTAGTGAAGTTACGAGTATCGATCGCATGTGCCATTTGAATACCTCATTTTTTGGTGATAGGAACAGAAAGTTAGCAGGCAAAACCACATCGGAATTTTGACAATTTTGAATTAGCTCAACCAGAATTACAGGTTAGCCGTTACCCAAGTAGCAGCTCCAATGACGCGAGCAATATCCGCCGCATAGTCAAGATCGACGAAAGTATCTCCATCCCGGTGATAGTTAGGATTCGGCTCGGCGGCTGGGGATGTGGGCAGCGGCCCAGCAAAGAAATCCTCCGAGGTGACACAAGCCGCATAGCCGCGTTGGTGAAAACTAGCATGATCGCTCCTGCCTTCGGCGGGATCTGGTTGAGTATAGATTTGCGGAGATGCTAAGTTCGGCGATAATACCGCAGCTAGCCGCTTCATCCGTTGAGCGAGTACGAGCGATCGCTTTTGGACATTAGCTGAGGCTGCATAACCGACATGGACTTCAAAGGAACGCGGTGGGTTAATGTTGTAACCCACCATATCCATTTGATATACGCCCACAATTGGCGCAGCGATCGCGGCTTGGGTGCGTGCGTAAGCCTGACTACCCACCAAGCCATGCTCTTCAGCGTTAAACAGCACGAATCGAATCGTTCGCTTGGGCGGTTTAATCGCCGCTAATTGTTTGATGACAGTGGCGATCGCCAAGACAGCCGCAATGCCGCTAGCATCATCATCAGCTCCAGGTGCGGGATCTCGCTCGGGATCGTAATCACCAGCAGTATGGCTCGAAGCAGCCGTCGAATCTAAATGAGCAGTAACTAACACAATTTCTGCCGATTCACTCCCTCGTAGCTCTGCTTCTACGTTATCCAACTCGCGTCCTTCATGAACGAATCGATTCATGCCGATGCGGAAATTACCACCACCGATTTTTTCGAGATCTTGTGCCAAAGCCTTGGTAACGACACCAATATCTGAACTGTGGATATGTCGGCTTTTAATTTTGATGCCGACTGATTCATCCAGCGGTTTTACACCTGTATACCTGTCTAGATATCCACGAATTGAATCTGGAGTAATTGTTTTGAATTTCTCTAATTCACTACTACTCAAAGATGATTCAACTACGGTTGCGTCAACAAAACCTGCGGTTCTGGCATTGTCACCTGCTCCAAACGGTTCGAGTAAACTGAGATCGGGTAACAGCTTGAGATTGTGTCCGTGATGTGCATTTTCAAAATGATATTCTTCTATCGATCGATCGCCTGGTAAGGCGATAAAAATTCCCTCAGTCGAAGAAGCTAACACCCATTTTGACTCTTCATCATTAACAAAAAAGCTACTAGATTGTCCTTGGGGGTTGAGAAAACCCGCGCTAGTTTGCAGATCGTCCCGCAGCAGGTACACATCTGTTGTGAGCGGATCGCCTTCACTGCCCAATCGATCGACTTGAAAACCTAGATCGTCAAGCTTGGTTATCGATGAGGTAGTCGCGATCGCATAAACTTGATTTCCCTGTGCTCCTGTTACATATAAAGGCACAACTGATAGATCTTTAATTGCCGATCGCCATGCGTTGTTACTTTGCGCTATCGTAACTGTGACTCGAATATATCTCAAACGGCTGCCGTTTAATACATCCAAAATCAAACGTGGATGGGGGCATACTTGCAACCCGACATCATAAGCGGCTTTTCGTTCTTTACTATCTTCTCCGACAAAGAGGCAATGCTGAGGCTCTGTCGGATGACTTGCTTTTTCAGCGGCTAGTTGAAAAATTTTCGGATTGGGTTTGCTAACCCCAAGCACTGAACTATAAACGAGTAAATTTGGCTCGAAAAAATTATAAATGCTAGCTTTTTCAAGCACTTTGTCGATCGCTGCTGCTATTTCACTCCCAGTGTTGGATATAATGCCTATTTTCAGACTACGATCTTTCAACTGCTGAAGAATATTTGGTATATATGGATAGATATCTATTCCTACTAAATGAGCAGGAGGGGAAGATATTTTTGGAGTACCTAAAGTATCTCCAATATCAAAAAAGATCACTGATGCTCTAGTTCTATTCACAATCGAGCCTCTTTCTTTAAATTAATTTTTGCAAATCTTAAATTAATAAACAGAGAATAGAATCTCAAAATATTCACAGCAAACACCGACCAAACATCGATGTTGAATCGAGATGGATTAAGTCGATGGCTTATTTAATTGTTAAAATTAGTAAGAGACAACTTGGGACGGAGCTTGATGTTTGTGCTCCAATCGTTACTATCCCAGTCGCTCTAAGGCTGCTGTACATAGCTTGTTAAGCTAATCATTTACGATCTGTGTCTACCACTACATAATATCTCGTTTTATTTAATCTTAATTGAACAAATAACAATTTGTAATATAGTAAAATGTATCTTTGTAGCAAACCTAGAATAATTAAAATTAATTTAAATTTAGACAATTTATACATAAATGCTAAATTCAGACCAAATCTTGTTAAAAAGTTAGTGCAGAAAATTACTCTCTCTAAAATAAAATTTTGCGATCGAGAATTGACAAACTAACTATAATTATCCCGAGCCGATCTAGATTCCTTCAAAGCTTGAATCTATTCTCTAGATTTGACTTTGGCATCCCGAAGGATCTTCAGTATGCTAGGGAATGACAAGCTGATGGAAAAAGCCCAGCTTAATCTGCTTTCAGAGTAGTGTCTGAATCAGTTTTTGATAGCTTTGCGAGCAGCTTTCTGCTGGGGCTTCTTCACAATAGATCGACAAGTTGAGGAAGTTGTGAGGAAAATAGAAAACTAGGCCCAATCTTAACTCGTTGGCGCAGCCTCTCCTGTCTTGTCTTGCTTCCATGGTCGAACTCTAATTCCATTTATATTCCTAATGCGCTCCCAATTCAGCTACCGATCGTACTGAAAAATCCTCTGTTACTAAATGACAGAGGATTTTATTTAACTTAGCAGGTGTCTAAAAAGTCAAATAGACAACAGAAGGATCTAGCATGGTGACTAACTAGATCTCGATCTCAGCTAGAGGCAAAATTATTGTAGGCCGCTACCTCAAACGGTTGAATTGTAAAGACCTGCAAATATAATTAAATTTGGTAGAGTATTGATTAGAACGTCGATCGTATAGGGGTAGTAGGAATAAATGCGTGTAGCCATTGCAGGAGCAGGTTTAGCCGGACTAGCTTGTGCTAAATATTTGTCAGATGCCGGACATAC
>JAJAZF010000310.1 GCA_026785875.1 Chamaesiphon sp.
AGGACATCGATTGTAGGGGCGGGTTTATGCTAGAGATGCCCGAAATTTACCGATAACTTCAGAACAAAACCCGCCCCAACCGCCAAGGCAATCGACAATCGATTGTAATATGTCCTAACGCCCTTGGCGGTTGCTATACAAGTAATTTCATTGAGACGAAAACCTTTGTGTCTTTCTGGACTTGCTGCAAGGTTGTGCTGTGGATCTAAACACATTGTCTGACGGTTCACCTGAACTAAGCTTCGATCGCGAGTCAGTGCGTTTAAAAAATTTGTCCTGTGGGACACGCATATTCGGATGTCGATCGGCTAAAATGCGGACAATAGCGATCGCCAATTGAGAGCTTCGATGCTCATCCCCAGCGGCTATGCCAAAGCGTTCTGAGGTCGCCAAAACATCGTCTTAGTTGTAATTTGTGGCTGGTGTTTTGTTAACGCAGTGACATATAGAAATGTCATGGCAACAGGATCTGAGCTACAAAAAAACAGATCTTTATCGATATATTTTCCAGATCGATCGAGATCGATAGAAAGTAACTATTTGGAGTAAATATCAATCATGTCACCAACAGCCCAAAATCCGTTATTGACGATCGAGCAAGAATACGGACAAAGTATCTGGATGGATAACTTGAGCCGCGATCTGCTCACATCCGGCGAACTCGCCGAACTCGTCACCACCCGTGGCGTATTGGGAATCACTTCCAACCCCGCAATTTTTGAAAAAGCGATCGGTGGTAACGCCATTTATGACACCGAAATTGTCAGTGGGATTAAAGCAGGTAAATCCCTCAACGACATTTACGAGTCGCTAATATTTACAGATATTCGTCACGCCTGTGACATTTTACTCTCCGTTTACAAGCAAACCAACGGGATCGATGGCTACGTCAGTATCGAAGTCCCGCCGACAATTGCCGCAGATACCAAGAGCACCATCAGCGAAGCCCGACGATACTACGGACAGATCGATCGTCCAAATGTCATGATCAAGATTCCTGGTACCCCAGAGGGCTTGCCAGCCGTCGAACAGATGATTAGTGAAGGCATCAGCATCAACGTCACCCTGCTGTTTTCAGTCGCAAGCTATGTAGAGTCAGCTTGGGCATACATACGCGGCTTAGAAGCCCGTGCAGCCAAAGGCGAAGACATCAGTAATATCTCCTCCGTTGCTAGCTTCTTCCTGAGTCGGATCGACATCAATATCGATGGTAAACTAGACCACCTACTCAAAGACCTCACCGACACCACCAAAACCGCAAAAATCTCCGCCCTCAAAGGCAAAATCGCGATCGCCAACGCCAAAATAGCCTATCAAGAATACAAAAAGATCGTCGCGACAGATCGCTGGCAACAACTAGCCGCCAAAGGCGCGCGCGTCCAACGTCTACTGTGGGCAAGTACAGGTACCAAAGACCCAAGCTACAGCGATGTCATGTACGTCGATGGACTAGTTGGCGCAGATACCGTCAACACCCTACCACCAAACACGCTCGAAGCTTGCGCCGATCATTGCGATCCCGCCAGTCGGATCGAAGCCGGAGTGGATGAAGCCTACAGCCTAATCGCCAGCCTGAAAGATCCCGAGATCGACATCGATCTCGATCGCGTCATGGATGAACTATTAATCGATGGGATCGACAAATTCGTCAAACCCTTTGACTCACTGATGAAATCTCTGGATGGTAAAGTAAAATCTTTGACACCAGCGTAGAGAAATGAGCGGTGGGTAAGGCGGGGCACCCGCCCGTGCCGCAGTGCCCACCCTACTAGCTCTGCTCAGATCGAATGATTACCGATCGTAATTTAAACCAGTTTGGATGCTCACAGAATTAAGCGTGTCGAGCCACCACATCAAAAACTTTTAACTAAGCAATCCCAGATTGGGTTCTCTGTCAACCAAGGTTGCGTTACGGCTGTTGCACATACCCTACATGACCTAGCAGATCCGGATTTTACCCCACCAATAACCAAACACTAGCTCTTAATTCAAATTCCACCCCAGCAACCAGAAGCATGATTGACTTATTAGAAAATCCTTTCCGGCTAGGCTTACGACAAGAACGAG
>JAJAZF010000311.1 GCA_026785875.1 Chamaesiphon sp.
ACGCCAGAAATTTAACTGTCAACTGTCAACTATCAACACTTCGGCTTCGCTCAGTGCAAGCTATCAACTGGACTTAATCTTTAGCTGGGGCTTCCACCTTAAATTCGCCAGAGGGACTAATAGTTACCTTACCACCAGTAGATCTGATCCCGACGATCGCCCGTTTGATGACAAAATCATCTACAGCAGCACCCAGAACCATATTCCAAGCGTCGAATTGAGCCTGTTTGCTATTGGGGTTGCGAGCTAGATATGCAGCAGTATTTTGGGAAAGTCGGGCAACATTTTGACCCTCTGTGGTTGAAGATTGCCGCGCCCAGTTCGCCGCAGTGAGCATCGAATTGCGGGCATCAGGTACTTTCCCTAAAAATAGTAACTCATCTACAGCCTTGAGTCTCCAAATATAGTAACCGCGATCGGGAACTTTTGGCGATAGGGATTTCAAGCCGCGATTCATAATCGTAACGGATCGCTCTGGTTGTCCAGCATAGAGGGAACCAGTACTCGACAGGTAAAAATAACCATAGAGGAAGCGAGGATCGCGATCGAGGATCGCTTCAAAATATTCCATTGACGCTCCATACCCAGCTTTGGCACGGACTTCAGTATCCCCGAAGTACTGGATAAAATCGATAAAGTGCCAATCGGCTACCAGATTGTCAAATCCAAACGTCGGTAATGTTTTGGCGATCGAAAGTTGAGCTTTTGCTTGAGCTTCTTGTTGCCTAAGCACAGCCCGATCCAGGCTTTTACGCTGTTTGAGTGATGCTAGTTGAGGAGTTTGGAGATAGACAACGACGGTAAATGCTCCCAAAATACATCCGACTTGTACAAATAGTGTCGGCGATACCTGAGCTAGTTTCGTTCTAAGTTTTTCCCAAACTGAAATTGGTATAGATACTGACATAGATTAGTTAACTTTGATTCAAAATGATAGTTAATAGCCGAAAATTGGTAACTTAAAGAAATAGCTCTAGTCTGAGCGGGTAGCCGAGCCACATCCAGAAACACAGGGAGTATCAACTATGCAAAAAAATAAATTCACAAAAGTATTCGTAATTGGCTCGGGAATTGCCTTTCTAGCTTCCAGCGGCATGGGCATAAGTAGTATGATTGGTGGATCGATCGATCGACCCGCACAAAATCAAAATGCCGCCCAATCTCAGAATGCCCAACTTCAAGCCGAAGAGAAAGGTTTCGTCACAGTTTTAAAACGCGAACCCAATAATCAAACCGCTCTACGAGGATTAATCGAGATTCGGATGCAGCGAGATGATGCTCCAGGTACCAAAGCCGCTCTCGAACAACTCGTCAAACTCAATCCCACCAATCAGCAGTACAAAGAATTTCTGGCTGCGCTAAATAAACAGATGGCTGAACCTAAAAAAGTGGGTACTCTAAAACCAACTGAGCCAACGCAACCTACTCAACCATCTAAGTAGTTGCTGGTGCAGGGTTTACTCATTACCCATCAACTTGTTGTATGAAAGTCGTTCTCTTAGCAGGTGGTTTAGGCACGCGGCTGACTGAAGAAACTGAAATTCGCCCCAAACCAATGGTGGAAATTGGCGGTCGTCCGATCCTGTGGCATATCATGAAACACTATGCCCACTATGGAT
>JAJAZF010000312.1 GCA_026785875.1 Chamaesiphon sp.
CAAGATTTAGTAATTCTGGTAATCGCTATCGATCGAGTAACTGCCGAAATTCGGTACGAAGGAACACCAAACAATCTGTTTCCGCATATTTATGGCGAACTAAACATCGATGCAGTAATTCAATCGATCGATCTTGAAGCCGATCCAGATGGTTCTTTCATCTTACCAAAAGAGCTAATTAGTGAATAGTGAATAGTGGATAGTTAAGACTCATATTCAACTTCTAAACCCTCAGCATAAAGCCTAATCTCTATTTACCAAACAGTAGGGGTTTAGAGCTGACAGCCTAAAGGTGCGATGGTTGTTATTAGTCCATTTTAAAACGGATTAATAACAACTTTACTATCAACTATCAACTACTTGCACTGAGCGTAGCCGAAGTGTCAACTATCAACTATCAACAAAAATGCAAATTGCTACTTGGAATGTCAACTCGATTCGGACGCGACTAGAGATTGTGACTAATTGGTTGCAACAGCATCCCGTCGATGTGCTTTGTCTGCAAGAAATTAAAGTCACAGATGAGCAATTTCCGCTCGCCGCGATCGCAGCTTGTGGTTATCATGCCTATATCTCTGGACAGAAATCATACAATGGTGTCGCGATGTTTAGCAAGCAGCCATTAACTAATGTTGGTTATGGTTTTCAGGGTATGCTAGCACCAGAATTAGTCGGCGATTTGGACGAGCAAAAGCGGGTGATTGCGGGGAATCTCGATGGTGTTCAGATCGTCAATCTCTATGTGCCGAATGGGAATCTATTTGGTAGCGATAAATACGCGTACAAGCTGCGATGGTTGGAGTTATTGGGTAAGTATTTAAAAACCACAATTGAGTCTGATCAACAGTCGATTTGCGTCTGTGGAGACTTTAATATTGCCCTCGAAGATATTGATATTCACAGTAAAAGTACAGCAGCAGATCGGGTAATGGCAACTCTCCCCGAGCGAGAATTACTACATAAATCTGTACTCGATTTAGGCTTCCGAGATAGCTTCCGAAAATTCACGCCTGAAGGGGGACATTTTAGTTGGTGGGATTATCGTCAACAGGGATTTGAACGCAATCGCGGTTGGCGGATCGATCATCTTTATCTCACCCCCGATTTATTCGATCGAGCCACTAGTTGTGCGATCGATATCGAGCCGCGTAAATTAGTCCAACCCAGCGATCATGCACCTGTTATTGTTGAATTTTAGATTGAGATAATAATAATATTACATCCAAATAAAGCAGTAGCAGCAGTAGGGTGGGCACTGCCCACCATCTAGATTTCAGGCAATTTCCGCCAGTAATTTTGCTTTTACTTCGGGTAGATGATTAATCCAATAAATCGCCCAAGCTAGAGCAGTTGCCGTGGTTTCATGTCCGGCAAATAACAGCGTCATCAGTTCGTCATGTAGCTCGACATCGCTCATCCCATTACCTTCGGCATCTTTGGAGCCGATTAATAGGTTCAAAATATCCGCTCGATCTGGTTGATAATTGCGACGACGATCGGCAATTTCTGCATATATTAATCGATCGAGTTCTGTGCGATCGCGTAAAAATCGCCCCCACGGACTCCACGCACCTAAATCTTGCTGTAATGCGGGGATAAATAAGACACTAGACTTGACTGGTGATTCGATTAGTGAGATGACTTCGATCAACTTCTCTTGAATTCGCTCATAACGTTCGCCTTCATATAGTCCAAATACAGTCTGCAAAATCACCGAAAGCGAAATTGATTGCATTTGCTCTCGGAGATTGATAGTTTCATCAACCTGCCATCCTGCCACCAAATCTCGCGTCAGCTTG
>JAJAZF010000313.1 GCA_026785875.1 Chamaesiphon sp.
GCTGATCGCTGCTGGTGCGGATGTGGTGAAGATCGATGCCGATGAAGATAATGCTCTGAATATTGCGATTAGTCAAAACCATCCTCAAATCGTGCGACAGCTAATTAGTGCTGGGGCAGATATTAATTATCGCCAGAGTGATGGCAAAACGCCGTTATTATTAATCTCCGCTTCAGGCGATCCGACGATCATCAGTCTGTTATTAGCAGCCGGAGCAGATCCCCAAGCGGTGGATATTGATGGTGATAGTTTAATGATAATTGCTGCCGAACGCGGGGATACTAGGCTGATCCAACTGCTGATCGATGCTGGAGCCGCGATCGATCTCCAAAATAATGACGGCTGGACACCCCTAATTGCGGCTATATCTGCCGGACAGATCGAAGTTGTCAGGCTGCTGTTGGCGGCTGGAGCCGATCCAAATCTTCAGTCTCAGGAGCTAGAAACCGGATTGCACTTGGCGGCGATCGAAGGTAATGCCGATCTAGTTAGGCTGCCGATCGGTCATGGAGCGAAGACAGATCTGATTACTAGTCTGGGTGATACACCACTAGTTTTGGCGACCTTGCACGGGCACACAGCAGCCGTAGCAGCGATTCTAGAGTCTTGCCCAGACCTGGGTGCCCATCAGCAGGGTGTGACGGCTTTTGGACTGACGATCGTCAATCAATCTACCCAAATTGCTCAATTACTATTAGCTGCTGGTGTGTCACCCGCACAAATCCTCAAAGATGGGCAAACGCCGCTAATTATTTCAGCGATCCACGGTAATTTGGAATTAGTGCGATCGCTCATAGATGCCAAAGTCGATCCCAATATTCAAGATAATTCGGGCGCGACAGCCCTGATGTGGGCAACCCATCGCCGACATCATCGCGTTATCGAGTTACTACTGGCGGCGGGATGCGATCGCACCTGCAAAAATCCTGGTGGTTTAACTGCGCTCGATTTGGCTCAGATGAATCGCGATCGATCGGCAATTGCTCTCCTCACCACAATTTAGCGATCTGGAAGTATTTACCTGCATTAATCGAGCAAGTCATCCCAATCAGTAATTATCGTCGGTAGTTTATCCCAATTTTATGCCAATCAACCCTTTGAGCATATTCTACAGCGTACCCGTGCGATGGGAGCTAGATTCTTTTGGTCGTGTACATTGGTTGTGGAAATGCGATCGAGCTGCGATGCGGGGGATCTGTCAAGCTGGAAATTTCGATCTTGCGGAGATCCCGCTAGTAGATCTTCATCAAGTAAATATTTATGTCGATCGACTATTAGTTGCCAATCCTGAGTTGATAACAGTTGCGATCGATAGTTTATATAAAGTAGCACTATCATCCCCACCAGCTCCACACCACAATTGTTGGTTTAATTTCATCACATCGATGACAGTTAAAGCCGCACAGCATACCTGGAACAAAATCCCTAGATCGCAACAGTCGGAGGAATTATTCGAGCGACTAATTACCCCAACTGTGGGTATTCAACAGCTCCTGACTGGTTTCAATCCCAAATATCATCCTAATCTACTAGTAGGATTACAAGCATGGACTTATCAGGTTGTTAAATACAACTCCTATGCCGATCTCAGGGCAAATGGGCATCCATATTTTGGACTGTCAAATTTGGGAATTGTCTCTCGATCGAGTTATAAATTAATTCGGACAGCTCTACTCGGTAATATTATACCGACTCAATTTGAATCCTATGTTTCGATCTCCAAAGTATTTAAAAACTATTTGGCTCGATCGGGGCTAAGTGTAAATAAGTTAAGATCTGATGATTGGCAAGCAATTTTAGTCGAGTTACACTCATTCTCTATTAATATAACTGTTGAAGAATTGCAGGGGATCGTCGATCGTGTCGGTACGCTAATTCGTGCAGATCGCAGCCCGATAATCGAGAAATATGACGATCGGGATCGCTCTATTCCAATCGATCGTTATGTTAGTCCTCCACCGCCAGATTTTGAAGAGTCTCAGCAGTTATTTGGGCAGCTATTGATGCTCATTGATGGATTTATTAATAGTTTGCCTGTCGAAACCCAGCAGATCGTCAAACTTCGCCATCACCAAAGACTCACCCAGACAGATATTGCCAAGATTGTCCCTAGAGATCAATCAGCAATATCTCGGCTATTAGGTAAAGTTTATCTAAAGTTACTCGATCTGATTTATAGCCAAGTTCCTCATCCCGATAGTGGTGAGCCTCAAAAAAATAGTCAATCGATCGAGGCTACTACCAAGTTATTAGAACACTATTTCAGACGAA
>JAJAZF010000314.1 GCA_026785875.1 Chamaesiphon sp.
CCACTGCGAAGAAAACCGACTCTATTACCACCCAATTGTCTGGATTGGATACCCAAATTTTTGCGGGCGGCGATTTACTCGCAACTTTGCTAAATACTCAAGGTAATATTCAGATCGTCTAGTATTTTACCAATGCAAAAATAGGCGTTTACTCTCTACTTGGGTAAACGCCTACTTCGATCGAGCGTCCAGCCTTTAGGAGGATGTCTGAGGTCTCAATTCTGTTAAGCTCAAACCGCAAAAAATCCGGATTGTAAATCCAGTAGTGACGATCGAATTCGCATTACACCCCAGACCGATCCAGTATTAAAATCAACTCTATGCTAGTTTGAATTCTCTACTCACTCTCCTCATGAAAGAGCTAACCCCAACTACCAGCACTCCAGTTAGAGAACTACCCCGATCCGCAGATTTAGCCCAAGTTTCTATCTATGGATTGAGTTTTTTATCAGCGGGTTTATTTCTCTTTTTACCATTTGTGAACTTACTCCACCCTAGCCCTTGGCAACGGAGTATCGGCACCACTCATTCAGTTGCAGCACTCCTGACGACGATCGTTGCTGCTTATATCGGACATCTCGCCTTTCCATTGATTCGCGGCACGAAAAAAATTCTCCCCCAACTACGTACCCTGATTTTTTGGTCTACATTGCTGAGTTTTTTAGGGATAGTTTCGGGCAATTGGGCATTTATGCGCTATCGAGCGGGTATTGAGTATGGTGGAGCTAGTGCCTGGTTAAAAGTAAATTCGCCACTAACTCACTATATGGTGGCACAATATCACGAACTGAGCACAGTGTTTATCATTCCCTTCAGTGTTGCCTGTACCTGGATCTTGTGGCGGTATGGGGATAGTATTGTCGCGCCCGAACACCGTGCTGTCCGAGCTGTTACCAGCATCGCCCTCATGGTGCTGATGTTTTTAGCAATGGGGGGAATGGTTTCGGGTTTAGGCATTGCGAAGATCCGTGCCCTCTAACTAGAAATTAGTTTTCTACTTGCTATAGCAACCGCCAAGGACGTTAGAACATATTTCAAAAACAACAGTTAATCACCTTATAAATTATGATTCGATCGCAGCACTCTCGCTCTGGAGCATTACTCCCTTGGTATACCCGATTCTGGAATTGGTGCAAGCAATTTCCGGCAATCTTAGCCACTGGAGCAAGTACGCCACCGGAAACTGCTGGTATCGCTGCGGCAGCTTTAATTAGTGCTGCTATCGGTGCTGTCATGATGATGGTGACGCACCACCTCATCCATACATCAGTAGACCGAGAGCAATTTATCGAGTGGTTAGGCAGTTGGATTCCAGGTAGTCAGAATACCGATCCAGTGACTGGCAATATTGGCAGTTATGCAGGCATAGAAACGGTACTTTTAGTCGGCTGGCTCGTCAGTTGGGTCATCCTCCACGATCTGCTCCAGCATCGTCAAGTCAGCACCAGAACGATCTTTTTTGGCACCTTTGGGTTATTGGTGGTCGCGATCGTGATGTGTTGGCATCCGCTATTTCCCTATCTCCCTCTACAATAATTGTCGGCAATTAGTTTATGTTTAGCGATTCCGATTCGACTTCTTCGGGTTTCACTGGCGTACCCGCTACCGAGATCCATCCTCATCGCATATCAGCCAGGGAGCTACATCGATATGTCTGGGGACTGATGGCTGTATTTAGCGCATTTGCCATTAGTTATCCGATCGCCTGTTGGCGAGTCAGTCAATCCGAGCAGTTTCGCCCTTATCGATCTCACGTCAAATCTTTAACGATCCCAATGAGTGGACCTGCTATAAAGTAGGACGTGGCTCGATGATTAGACGACACTGTTAATGGGTTCTTCCGAGCTTTTGATACTGGTGGCGAAACATTGCTTAACAGACTGATTGAGAACTATATATTACCCCAAGTAAAGCACCTTGTCAAGACAGCGAATCAGCGATGCATCGACCTGGAGGTTTTCTCCAGGTTGTGTGCGTCAAGACAAGACAGAGGGGTTGGGGGTGAGGACACGCTCGATCGGTTTAACAAAAAAGGGCGATCGCTAGCTTACTAACGATCGCCCTTAAAATTTAAACCCCGATTTCCCTTCGTAATAGTGCAAATGAGAGCAACATTACTAAAAAAAATATCTTTGAATGTCGGTTGCTGATTTAACTAGCTCTAACCAACCTCATGTCACAAATATAACCGGACTCAAGACACATCGACATCAGCCATATATAGCAACTGCTGGGCTGGTTACTACTATAGGTGTCTTAGATTTGTCCTTAGAGAGCATCTTCTAATACATGGCGAGTACTATTCCACGTCCAAATGCCAGCAATCATCACAATCGCGCTCATCCCCCACAAGACTGGTTGCAGTCCAAATCGTTCTGTCAAGGGGCCAGTGACGACTAGGGGAATGCTCAGGGCAATATTGACGGCATTATTTTGGAAGCCAAAGACCTTGCCGCGCATAGATTCTGGGGTACGCTCTTGAATCAAGGTTTGCATCGGTACCTGAATCAATGAAGCTCCAAATCCCAGAACTCCCGCACAAAATAGCGCGATCGGTAGGCTACTCACAAATGTAAAAATAGCTAATACTAGACTCATGATGATAAATCCCACCAATGGCAGGGATTTTTGTTGGAGACGTTGCCCAAAGTGACCTAATATTCCAGCTCCAAAGACTAAGCCGATTCCGGCGGGAGCGACTAGCGAACCAAATTGTTTGAGTACCAAACCTACTTGAGCGGTGAGTGCCACTGCCAAAATCGGTAGCGCAGCGATAGTCGAGGATAGGACAGCAATTTGCAGCATGGCATTTAGTAAGATCTTATTGCTCTGCAAATACTCAAACCCATCCTTCAGCTCATGCCACGGGTTAATTTTGTGTGCATGTTTGCTAGTATCGATGGTTTCTCTAATCTGAACTAATTGACCCAAACCTGCCGCCGCTAGATAAAATGATGCTACCAATATTTCCTGAGAGCCATTTTTGGAAATCTGGGTAACAGCAGTGAGGATAGTTTCGCCGATGCCAAATCCCAGAATGACGGAACCCACATTAGTAGTAGCAAACATCGCATTTGCCGTGAGGAGATTTTCTGGGGGGACAGCCAAGGGGATGGCTGACTGTTCCGCAGGAGCAAATGCTTGGGTAACTACGGAGTGAGCAAAGATGATGGCAAGTAGAACTGGGAATTCCTTGGGTAAGAGCGGTAACAATAAAATTAGTCCTGCTCGAAGGAGATCTGCTATTACCATGATCTTCTTTTTGGGGTAGCGATCGACAAATATTCCCGCTGCTGCCCCCACTAGAATCGCCGGAATGGTTGAAGCCACCAACAAATAAGAGAAAGCCGAGGTCGCAAATCGAGCTGGGACATGATAATCAGTTAATAAGGCACTGCACATGACTATTAGCACTTTATCCGCAATCTGCGAGAAAACTTGCCCACCCCACAGGAATAAAAACGGACGGTTTTTGAGCAGAGCCTTGAATCCACTCGCCTCTGTAGGTGTTTTTGCAGGCAACATAGGCTAAATAGGGGAAAGGGGAAGGGGTAAAGGGGAAGGGGTAAAGGGGTAAAGGCTTCACCAAAGTCTGTAGCGATTGTACCTACTAATGGGTCGAAAAATCAGACAAGATGTGACAGTCGATCGAGTGGACGGTGAATAATAGATAATAGATATTAGCTATTAATTCATCACACCCCTGAAATGAACTCCACCATCGCCTACCTGACTACTCAACTCGATCGTGCGATCGTTGCCGCATTGGGGGACGATTATGCTGGCACAGATCCCTTATTAGGATTATCGAGCAATCCTAAATTTGGGGATTATCAGGCAAATATGGCGATGGGACTGAGCAAGAAATTGGGACAACAGCCTCGCCAGATCGCGCAATCGATCGTCGATAATCTAGATGTAGCCGCAGTGTGCGAAGTTCCTCAAATTGCTGGCCCAGGATTCATTAATTTTACTGTCAAACCTAGTTATCTCGCTACTCAACTCCAAGCAATGCAACTAGATAGCCGCTTGGGTGTGCCTGTCGCTGAGAAACCCCAACGTGTCATCGTAGATTTTTCCAGTCCGAATATCGCCAAGGAAATGCACGTCGGACACTTGCGATCGACTATCCTGGGAGATTGTATCGCACGGGTATTAGAATTTCGCGGTCATGATGTCCTCAGACTCAATCACGTTGGCGATTGGGGGACTCAATTTGGGATGTTGATCCTCTACTTGCGGGAAGCTTATCCCGAAGCTCTGACGACTGCTGACGCGCTCGATTTAGGTGATTTGGTTCTGTTGTATAAGAAAGCCAAACAACGCTTCGATGAAGATGCCGAATTTCAAGCAGCAGCTAGAAAAGAGGTAGTCAAATTACAGGCAAAAGATCCCGATACGATCGAAGCCTGGAACCTATTATGCGACCAATCACGGCGAGAGTTTCAGGTAATTTATGACAGGTTGAATGTCCAACTTACCGAACGCGGCGAATCATTTTACAATCCCTATTTATCCACCGTAGTTGATGACTTACGCGCAACGGGATTACTAGTCGAAAGTGATGGCGCACAGTGTGTTTTTCTCGATGGATATACCAATCGAGACGGCGATCCTTTACCGCTCATCGTCCAAAAAACCGACGGTGGTTATAACTATGCTACTACCGATTTAGCCGCCGTCAGATATCGGATTCAAACCGATCGAGCAGACAGAATCATTTATATCACGGATGCCGGACAATCGGATCATTTCGCCCAAGTATTTCAAGTCGCAAAATTAGCAAAGTGGATACCTGAAGATGTTGAAATTATTCACGTTCCTTTCGGTTTAGTATTAGGGGAACATGGTAAAAAAATTAAGACTCGATCGGGTGAAACAATTAAATTAAAAGACTTGCTCGATGAAGCGATCGAACGATTTAGTAACGATTTAAAATCGCGGGTAGCAGCAGAAGAACGCCAAGAAACTGACGATTTTATCGCCAATAGTGCCGAGATTGTCGGGTTAAGTGCGGTTAAATATGCAGACTTGAGCCAAAATCGTACGAGCAATTATGTCTTTAGTTATGACAAGATGCTGGCACTTCAAGGGAATACCGCACCTTATATGATGTATGCCTATGTGCGAGTGCAGGGAATCAGTCGCAAAGGTGGTATCGATTTCGATCGTCTTGGCGATCGTGCCCAAATTATCCTCAACGAAGAGTTAGAACTTACTCTCGCCAAACACCTTTTACAATTAGGCACGGTTATTAATGAAGTCGAGCGAGATTTATTACCAAATCGATTGTGTCAATACTTATTTGAACTCAGTCAAAAATTCAATCAATTTTATGATAAGCATTCAGTTTTGCAAGTAGAAGAACCGCTGCGGACTTCACGATTAGTCTTGTGCGATCTAACTGCTAAAACGTTGAGATTAGGATTGGATTTACTCGGCATTCCGGTACTAGAACGGATGTAATTGCGATCGATCCCAATTGCCGCGCGATTTCAATCGTTGACTTTCAGGGAATCGATCGAAGATGTTAGGATCTTTTAATATACTCTTGCAGGAGGTGTAGCGATGATTGCGATCGAGAAAATGACCCTAGAAGAATTCCTCGCCTATGATGATGGCACGGATAAATTATATGAACTAGAAAATGGAGAGCTAATTGACATACCATCTGAGAGCGAAGTTAACCGCCGAGTTGCGATGTTTTTATTGGCGCATTTCCTTCAACTTGGCATCCCAGCTTATCGGTTGACAATGAAGACAGAAGTAGCCGTTAGTGGATCGCGAGTATCAGTGCGGGTACCAGATTTGTTGGTGTTGTCTGAAGAATTAGCAACAGAGATGGATGGAGCGACTAGATCGATTGTATTGATGGATATGCCACCACCATTATTAGTAGTAGAAGTTGTCAGCCCGAATCAAGAAAAACGAGATTATCG
>JAJAZF010000315.1 GCA_026785875.1 Chamaesiphon sp.
TAAAGTCGTCAGAAGACATGTAAGCTTTAAATACAGAGATAGTCTCGATGCCTTAACCCGCTGATGAGCTATTTCTCAGCATGAAGCCCAACTTTCCGCCAACTATGGCAATGACACCAGCTCCGATCGAGTTACCGTGTCACATCAATAACATCAATGGAGATTTACACATGAACAAAGGTGAATTAGTCGATAGAGTAGCAGAAACAGCTAGCGTAACCAAAAAGCAAGCTGACACAGTGTTGTCAGCAGCATTGGAAGCAATCATGGAAGCTGTATCCAAGGGTGACAAAGTTACTCTGGTAGGATTTGGTTCCTTTGAACCTAGAAATCGCCAAAAACGTGAAGGTCGCAATCCTAGAACTGGCGAGAAAATGGAAATTCCCGCAACTAAGGTGCCCGCATTCTCTGCTGGTAAATTGTTCAAAGACAAAGTTTCTGCTGACGACGACTAGACCGATCTAGCTGAATTTACACTCGGAAATATTCCTTGAATCGACCACAACATGGGGGGAACCCGACCTGGGCAGCTACAGTAGCGGGCTGTCCCCCCTCTCTGATCTTAGATTTTTCGGCGAGTATCAGTCCGTTGGGACCTCCTCCATCGGCTCTGGCTGCCATTAAGCTGCACATAGATTCGCTCACTAGCTATCCCAATCCCGATTACCCCGATCTTTGTCAAGCGATCGCGGCTCATCATCATATCGATCCTGACTGGGTATTACCAGGCAATGGGGCAGCGGAACTTTTAACTTGGGCGGGTTGGGAGTTTTCCAAACTCAACACCACCCTCATCCCTACACCAGCCTTTGGGGACTATTGGCGATCGCTCCAAACCTTCGGCACCAGAATCATTGCTCGATCGATGATGATGGACGATGGGGAAATTGGCGATCTAGATTTTGCCCTCCGCCATCTGCCGCTCGATATCCCGCATTCGCTCGGACTGATCGTCAACAATCCGCACAATCCAACTGGGCAAATTTACCGACAGGAGACAATTGAGCCGTATTTGGACAAATTTCAACTAGTCGTAGTTGACGAGTCCTTCATGGACTTTCTACCCCGCTCTCAACAGCAAAGTTTAATCCCCTTCATCGCTCGATATCCCAACCTCGTCATCTTGCGATCGCTGACAAAATTCTATAGTTTGCCAGGATTGCGATTGGGCTACTGTATCGCTCATCCAGACCGATTGCGGCTGTGGAAAAGTTGGCGCGACCCCTGGCCCGTCAACACTCTAGCCGCCGCCGCCGCGATCGCAGTGCTGCCCGATGCTCAATTTCAACAGCAAACGTGGGACTGGCTGGCGATCGCTCGCAACCGCTTGTTTGAAGGATTGACGCAGATATCTGGCTTCCAGCCCTATCCTGGTGCGGCGAATTTTATCCTCGTCAAATCACATCGATCTGCTGTGGAAATTCAAACCAAACTGCTCCAACAACACCAAATCCTGATTCGTGACTGTATGAGTTTTCCCGAACTTGGCGATCGGTTTTTTCGTGTCGCAGTGCGGACGATTGAGGAAAACGATCGACTAGTAGCGGCATTACGATCGGTTTAGCTGAGACAGCTAAAATAGAGATATTTGCAAGCAAAGATATGGATTTTCAACCACTTTCACCTTTTGGAGTTGCAGCCCAGGGCAGTGACATCACCGATCTGACAGATCTAGATATCGATGCCTTGAAAAGTACCCTAGCTCACAACGGCTTCGTAGTCTTTCGTCAGCAGTCAGCTAGCGATCGAGACTTTGTTGATTTTCTGGCTCGATTAGGTGCATTGACTTTCACAATCGGTGAAACACCCGTTGCAGATCGACCCGAGCTGAATATCGTTACGAGTATCGGTCGGGTGCGCCCGCCCCGCAGTGTTTTTCACACCGATACCAGCTATGTTGCTCAACCGCCAGCCTTCACAGCCTTACGTGCTGTAATTGTCCCCGAACCTGATGGTGGGACATTCTGCTTTTCCGATCAATATCTCGCCTATGCTACATTACCCGCTGCCGTTCGAGAGCGGCTGGCGGATGCTCAGGTGCTGCATGTTGTGTCAGGGCTGACACTAGCCGCTGATGTCGAAAGCCAATGCTGGCACCCCTTATTCAAAACTCACCCGATCTCTGGTCGGGTTGCTATCTTCCTCTCGACCCCAGATCGCTGTCAAGCCATTTCTGGGATCGAAGCTGAGATGGCGCAACGGATCGTCAACCTACTCTATCAACATTCCATTCGCCACCGTCGGGTGTATGTGCATCAGTGGCAGCTAGGGGATATTCTGGTCTGGGACAACCGTTGTACTATGCACCGAGCCGAGCCTGTTCAGACCGTTGGCGATCGACTATTACATCGCGGACTGGTGCAAGCCGTCAATGTTTAAAATTGTAGATAGTGCATCAATTGACCGATCGATTCGCCAGATAATTTCAGCCGTTGTTGGAGATTCACTAAGTCGGTAAACTTGCCACCCTGTTCGCGTTCGGCGATGATTTCGGTTGCTAATTCTGGGGAAATTTGGGGGATCTGGATTAATTCATCTGCTGTTGCTTGATTTATCGCGATCGAGGGTAGCGCAGACGAGCGATCGTAATACTGAAAACTCAATACTGGAGCCAACCACTGAAGTCTGGGCAGGGGCATATTTAGCGCGGCAGCCAGATCGGAAATCGCATAAAAAGCCACTCCAGCTTGGCTCAAAGCTACTAATTGACGTGCTTGATGGATCGAAATCCCTGGTAAGCGCAACCAGTCATCTACACTAGCTTGGTTAACATCAATTCTCACCCCCAAATCGGCGGCGACAGCAATCTCAAATGCTGACTTGAACCGATAATAAGGATCTTCAGTAATACGCGATCGCAAGGACATTTTTAACAGAAACTGTACGGTACGAAAAGAATCATGTGTCACTTCGATTTTGGATTTTGGATTTTGGGGTGCTGTAAATGTCGAGCTGGATAAATTGGACTGAAGATCGATCTTAGGTACGATCGATTCCTCTCAATTTACGGGTATTATCAACCAAGCTTTGAGCGAATAGATCGAGGCGTTGTGAGAGTTTTTCATCTACGAGTTTACCTTCAGGCGTAAAGGCTTGGTAAGCTTGTCCGATGGCTACTTGTTCGGGAATCGACCAAGCATGAACCCAGCGGAGAATTAAGCGCATATCATTGAGGGCATTACTATTACTCTGTCCACCCAGAATACTGATGAATCCAGAGACTTTACCTGAGAGCTGTTCAAAACTCATCAAATCTAAGGCATTTTTTAGCACTCCACTGACACTACCATGATACTCTGGCGAGACTAAAATCAGCCCATCAGCACGACTAAAAGCGTCCTGCATCCGTTTCACATCAGGATGATTGGGATATTCACTTCCGCCGTCACAAAATGGCAAATCCATCTGTCTCAAATCCAGAACCTCTACTTCTGCGCCTAGAGCTTGGACTTTTTGGGCAGCTATTTCTAGAGCGATTTGGCTATAAGAGTCTGGTCTTAAACTACCTGCAATGCCAACAATTTTTACCATAAAATGGAAGTTTAGGGGGATATTAATATTTATAACGCGATCGCTTGAAATCTAGCTACTAGGGCACTACCGAAAAGAATTGGTTTAAAGCCTCTCCCTTAAAGGCGAGAAATTAAAATCAGACTATTCATTACTCCAATCCTCTTCCTTTTAGGTAGAGGAGGTAGGCGATACGGGAGGTTTCCTCGCGTATTTCAGCCATGCCTGTGTCGCTGTCAACTGTCAACTGTCAACTGTCAACTGTCAACTGTCAACTGTCAACTGAATGAACCTCCCTGCGGCTGTCAACTAAGCTCGATCTAGCCACTGACGGCGTTTTTGCTCGAATTCGTATTCTGAGATCAAACCATCGACGCGGAGTTTGTCCAACTCGCGGATCGATTGGGTGACTGTATTGATGGAATGAGGCGGGAGTGCGATCGAGGACTGTGGAGCGATCGAGATTGAATTGCTGCCAAAGCGGGTACGATCTTGAGTGAGATACCACACAGCTTCGATCGCTGAAGCAATATGGGGAATCGGTGTCCAGGATAATAATAGATAAACTATCCCCCATCCGGGTTGTCCTAAATAAAATTTATGAAATCCAGCGAGCGGAGTTGTCATACTAGCAAATGCTAGGACGATCGCGATTTGTCGATTTTTGGGTGTAGTGGGGTCGAACATTAACCGATCCTCTCATACGGGAAACCGCAGTTTTCAGTGCTTGGAGACCGATCTAAAATAGGTATACTGGTGTCGATCGCGGGTGTCTTCACTTTCCAGTTTAACCTTATTAAGATAATTATCTGTCATGGGATTTTTTGATTCTGATGTCATCCAACAAGAAGCTAAACAGTTGTTTGAAGATTATCAACATCTGACTCAACTAGGTGGTAAATATGGTAAATTCGACCGCGAAGGCAAGATCGCATTTATCGAGCGGATGGAAACATTACTCGATCGCTATAAGATTTTTATGAAGCGGTTTGAACTCTCCGATGACTTCATGGCAAAGATGACAGTCGAGCAAATGAATACTCAGATGAGTCAATTTGGGATGACTCCGATGCAAATGTTCGAGCAAATGAATCTCACTCTCGATCGGATGAAGTTAGAAATTGACAAGTAGAACTTTACTCGGTACGCTAAAACACCGCTAACACACCCGACGAACTAATTCCCTGGACGTTTAAATTTGGCGGGAGAGGCGAAGGATTCTACGGGTTCATTTTTGAGAGCTTCCCGCATGAAACTCCGCCAAATTGGTGCTGCATAGGTACCACCCGTTACCCCTCGACCTAGGGGGGTGTAGTCATCTTTCCCAATCCACACAGAGGCGGCTAGCTGGGGCACGTAGCCCACAAACCAGACATCTCGTTCGGAAGAGGTGGTTCCAGTTTTTCCGGCGGCGGGACGACCGATCGCGGCTGCTTTACCAGTACCCCCACTGACTACTGATTGGAGCGTACTGTTGATCTGTGCTGTTGCCCAGGAGTTGAGTACTAGCTTGGGTTGGGGCGTATTGTCTAGCAAAATATTCCCATCGCTATCGGTGACGCGGAGAATCGTGGTAGTCTCCGATTGCCAACCATTACTGGCGAATGTGGCAAATGCTCCAGCCATTTCGATCGGGGTCACACCAATCGCTCCTAATGGTAAGGATACAACAGGCTCGATCGGGCTTTTAATACCCAGTGTGCGGCAAGTTTGGATCACTTTATCTAGCCCTACCTGTTTACCCATTTTTACTGCTGGGACATTTGCGGACACCATCAGGGCATTCCGCACACTCATCGGGCCAGAATAGCCGCCACCGTAGTTGCGGGGCGAATAGTAGCCACTCCCATCACGATAGCGAACGGGGCTATCATAGACTGTTGACTCTGGCGAAAATTTCCCAGTGGCGAAGGCGGTGTAATAAACAAAGGGTTTGAACGACGAACCTGGTTGACGATTAGCGTAGATGGCGCGGTTAAAATTACTTTTTTTGTAATCTACGCCACCCACCATCGCTTTGACAAAGTGAGTACGCGGATCGATCGCCACTAAACTGATTTGATATGTATTGCGCCCCATCCGCTCATAGGCATTTTGGACAACTTTTTGGGCAGCAATTTGGAAATCATAATCGATCGTCGTCTGAATCCGCATTCCGCCTTTGCGGACGGTTTCTCGCCCAAAGCGTTGATTGAGTTCTTCGATCGCTGCATCAGTCACATAGGGTAGTTTACTACTCTGCCAAGTTTTGATCTTACCGAGTTTAATTTTAGATTCCCTCGCCTTTTTTTCCTCGGCTGGGGTAATCCATTTGAGTTCAAGCATCCTGGCTAGGACTTGTTCTTGACGCTGTTTAGATAATTTGAAGTTGATGAATGGACTGTATTTTTCTGGGGCGGCGATCGCACCTGCCATCATTGCGCCTTCTGCGAGATTAAGTTCTGAGGCGTGTTTGTTAAAATAGCTCTGAGCGGCAGTTTCCACCCCATAGTTATTGTGTCCCCAATAAACTTGATTGAGGTACATTTCGAGGATTTCATCTTTGCGGAAAATCTGTTCGAGTCGGATCGAAAGTACTGCTTCGGCTAACTTGCGGCTAAATTGTCGCTTTTGGGAGAGGAATAAGTTTTTGATCAACTGCATCGTGATCGTCGAACCACCTTCGCTCACACCACCTTTTCTAAAGTTAGCGGTGATGGCGCGTCCTACTCCAGTTAGATTGACACCTTGATGGTAGTAAAAGTGACTATCCTCGATCGCTAGTAGGGCGCGTTTTAAATTTGGCGAAATCCGGTTGAGCGGGACGACTTCGCGATTGGCTTCATCATGGAGACTAGCAAGTTGAACCCCTTTAACATCGTAAATATAGGTAGTTTCGGTCGGTGCGTAGCTGCGTAATACTCGCACATCTGGGAGGTTGCGGAAGCTAATCGCTAAACCCACCAATCCGCCAGCAACGATCGAACTAGCCAGCATGGTGATACCTAAGATCGTACCACCCGCAATCTGACCGATACCACCCAAGAACCTCCCACCATCTGGCTTAGGATTGAGCGGTTGCGGTTTCTTTTTGTTTAAAGCTCTAGATGACACTAGGATCTTTCTCTCTCAAATTAGGGACAATCAATTCAAAGTGGGCGAAAGGGAGCCGATAGCATGAGTACGATCTTAGACTAGATGGCGACGTACTCAGGTTTCTTTGGTGCTTGTAATCTTAACAATCTGATAAAAATATTTCAGTTGACGTGGTAACTATAATAAGCTTAACGTGCAACTGTTTTGAGATTCCGTTCGATTTTTGTCTACATATATGACTGTGAGTGTATCCGTGCCAGTATCAAATCGGTTCGATTGGTTATTTCGGGGTGTGACTGAGATTTTCCCCCATCAGCCAAATTCTGCCGATCCGGCTGAAAATCTATCCCAGCGACTAGCTCAAACCGAGCGACCATTGCGGGTAAAACTCGGTATCGATCCGACTGGTGCAGATATCCATCTAGGTCATAGTATTCCCTTGCGGAAGCTCAGATCTTTCCAAGATGCCGGACATACTGCGGTATTAATTATTGGTGACTTTACCGCCCGAATTGGCGATCCGACTGGTAAATCAGAAGTCCGCAAACAATTGACTCCCGCACAAGTTACCACCAATGCCTTAGCTTATCTCGATCGAGTGCGCCCGATCCTCGATTTTGATACGCCTGGACGCTTGGAAGTCCATTACAATTCCGAATGGCTATCCAAACTAGATCTGGGGGAAACGCTCGAACTCCTGTCAACGATGACTGTGGGACAAATGCTCGCCAAGGAAGGTTTTGCGACGCGTTACGAACAGGAAAACCCGATCTTCTTGCACGAATTTCTCTACCCGTTGATGCAGGGTTACGACTCTGTAGCAGTTAAAGCTGATGTCGAACTCGGCGGTACCGACCAAAAGTTTAATTTGGTAGTCGGGCGGGATCTTCAACGTCATTTCGGACAAACACCTCAATTCGGCTTATTGATGCCCATTCTGTTGGGTACCGATGGAGTCCAAAAAATGTCCAAATCCCTGAATAATTATGTGGGATTGGGGGAAGATGCGCTGAGTATGTACTCCAAGCTAGAGAAAACGCCCGACAGCACTATCAAAGATTACTTTACGCTCTTGACTGACTTACCGCTCGATCGACTGCCAGAGAACCCCAGAGCGGCACAGAAACTCCTCGCCCTAGAGGTAGTCACTCAGTACCACGGTCAAACTCAAGCCACTCAAGCCCAAGCCGACTCGATCGCGTTGATTACCACAGGTCAAAATGCAGGTGGCGAAAGTATCCCCGAGTTCTCACTCTCTGCTGTCAATTTCCCCGCCAAAATCTTCCAAATCCTGTCAGCTATCGGGTTATGTTCTGGTAGCAACGATGCCAAGCGTCAAATTCAAGGTGGTGCGGTCAAGTTGGATGGACAGTCGGTTACTGATATCGAACTCACCTATGATGACGCTGCGGGATTGGTGGGAAAGGTGTTGCAGGTAGGCAAAAAGCGGTTTAAACGGTTGGTGAATTAGGTTAGCTATTTCGCCCAACAACTCCCTGCTCACTCTAAAAATAGACAGTTGCTGAATGCGGATGTCGATTGTCTAGAATAAATTTCGTAGTAGCGCGTCCAGGTTAAAATTGTGGGTAAGAGTTATCGATTCGGCAGAGCCGACGCTATGCGATCGAAGCCATGAGCAATCCCAACCTCAAGTATAGAATAAAGCTCACGATCGAGCAACGGCAAGAACTAATAGATATTAGTAAAAATGGACGAAAATCGGCAAAAGAAGTTAACCATGCGAATGTTTTATTAATGGCTGATGA
>JAJAZF010000316.1 GCA_026785875.1 Chamaesiphon sp.
CGGGCTATCGATCGTCAAGAAGCTCGTCGAAACTCACGGCGGCGAAATTACGCTCGAATCTCAGCTCGGCATGGGGACGACTTTTAATTTTACTTGGATCGCCGAGATGTAATAGTTCCTTCAGCTTATTAAACCTGTTACATCTTCAACTGGAGTTTAGACTAAAAAAATGATCGAAACTAAAAGTGCCTACATTCAAATAGAAGGCAAGCTGTTGTAGAAAAATATGAGTGGGCGAAGATTAAGCCGCTACTTTTGGGGACTTTTTGGGTCGAGTCACCCGCTTTTTAGTAGTGGAATAACGTTGGGGTTTAGTACGAGTGTTTCCTTTTTTCCAGCCAGGGGATTTTCCCCTGGGTTTAGGTGCTTGTGCGGGAGTCCCAATCTCGACCAAAAGTGCTAACATAGACTGCTGGGCGGGTCCCCCGCCCAGTGGGCAACACGTCCAGGGGTGAGATCGATTGTAGCAGATTGCCAAGGTAATCGATTTTCTACCACCAGATCTTTGGCTAGCCAGAGTTGCCAACTCATCAACGGCATCAAATCAGTCCATCGTTCAGATTGCTCAGGCGTTCTCAAATTAGGCAATGTCCAATGCAATCTTTGCTTGGCAAAACGATACCAATGATCTACCCCAAAGCGGCGGAGATACTTAAACCAAACCGTTTCTAATGGGAGATTTCGTGCTCCCACCCAAGCTAACCATAAGGGCGGAAACATTTGACCCGAAGACATCGGCTTCATTCGTTCCACGAGGATTAAATTGACTGGCTCTCCAGCAGCACGATAAAAATGTAAATTTTGCCATTGACGCACTCGGACTTGACCGAGCCGTGGGTGGTCATCTATTTCAATCGTAGCATCTGCTTCTTGCCATGTGGTTGGGTCATTGAGCTTCATCTTCTCCCCATGTTTTCTGGGTCTGCCGCGACCACTATATGGTGGCGGTGCTGCCCAGAAACAGGCGTTTCTTCTTACCCGCATCAAGCAATCAGCTTGAATCTTGGCTTGTGCTAGCACCCAAGTCGCATTGCCATATTCACGGTCTAACACCGCTAGGACTGGATGTTTGCTTTGCTCACAAACCTGTTTGAGTTGTGCTGCTGCTTTTTGCATTGGGGATTCTATACTTTTAATCCTTTCGTGCAGCAATGGTAATGCCCAACTTCCTTGTGCTTCGGGTATCCAAGCAATTGTGCTATATCCCTGTCCGACAATTACTCCAGCTTGATATTGATATGTTTTGTCTTCTAAGGTTTTGGCATTTGGTCTGCCCCATGCCGTATGATCTATTGCCAGCAACACATGTTCTGTTGCTGAAACGAACTGTCCCAATTGCTTGATGTACAGGATCATCAGTTTTTTTCGGTCTGGTCTACTATCTTGTAATGCCTCATACACACTCGACCATTGACGATTGAATAACGGACTGAGCGCAAATTCTGCTAAACATGAGGCATTCCTAGTTGTCATCACTGCATCCATTAATTCAAATGTTGCATCTTTCGCTACGACTAATAATTCGTATGCTGCTTGACGGAATTCATTTAATCGTTCACTGTTCATGTATGGAGCGGATAGGTTTCTTTTTCACCCTCATTCTCTCCTGAGCGGTGGCTGAAGTTCTCCTTTTGCTGCCGTTCTCTCTTTTTTAGTCTAAACTCCAGAAACTAAAGTACCTTTAGTCAGAATCGGCGATTGCCAGGAAATTTTCAGGATCGATCCGACAAATATTAACGATCGAGATATCGACTTTGATGGATTTTTTCCACTCGACTTACAATTCGAGCCTACTACTTATTTTGATAAATATCCAAAAGTAACTGGAGATAGTGATAGTGACTATGCTAATTTTCAATTAGTTGGCAATCAGGCTCGCTCTTTACACCAAACCATCGAGCTGTTGGCAACTTATAAAATTCCACTAGTGTTTGTGAATATGCCATTATCATATATCTATTTAGATAAATTTCGGAGCCAGCATGAGGTAATTTTCAAGCAATACATGCAAAAATTGATGGATTCAGATCGACTTACTTTTATCGATCTGGATGGTTTGATAAACAAACAATACGATCTCTTTTCCGATCCCAGTCACCTCAATCAATATGGAGCGATCGAGGTTAGTAAATATCTAGCAAAAAGAAAGGAGATTTCATGGTAGCGATCGATTTAGATATTCAACTCCGATCGCCTCCACGTTTTTAATATTAACCATTCAACGATTGGAAAATTTAAATAGACAACAGTTATTAAAATCTAATCATCTGCTTAGTTCCGTCCATGAATTTCATCTCATCTAGTTACACGCTCTTTTTATGC
>JAJAZF010000317.1 GCA_026785875.1 Chamaesiphon sp.
AAAACATTATTGCATTTGTTAGAATCAGAACAAGATAAAGTATGGAAACTAATATTTAATCCCAACCTAAATTCATCACTCGACCTTCAGCCAAAAATTGCGATCAGAATCGGTGCTGAGAACCCGCTCAAGCCAATGCAATCATGTACATTGATTTCTACTAATTATCATCAAGATTCGATTCCAGTTGGCAGCATCGGTTTATTAGGACCAAAGCGGATGCTATATGAAGATGCGATCGCCCTAGTTGAGTCGGCGGCTGACTACATATCAGCAGCAATCAGTCAACAATAGTCTATAGCAATCCTAAAGCTGTTTGTTAATAATAGTAAATCATAATTAGATAATGTTTAATAAAATTATTTTTGGATCGTTATGGTTGGGATTTAGTGGATATGCTTTTTTATTAGCTCCACCAGATAGCGCGGATAGTCTGCAACTAATTATCAATCTCTCTACAGGCAAATGGGCAGGAATCGATCCTTTTATTATTGCCCTATTCAATTTGATGGGAATTTTACCAATGGTTTATGCCTGTCTGATGTTAATTGATGGCAAGAATCAAAGACTTTCCGCTGGATTATTTAGTGCCGCATCTTTTGCAGTTGGAGCCTTTGCAATTTTGCCTTATCTTGCACTGCGAGAACCTAATTCAACCACTGGAATCGATCGGATTCGATCCAATGGGATCGATCGCCGTGGTATTATTAAGCTAGTAGATTCACGTTGGTTTGGTGTATCTCTAACGATCGGTACATTAATATTGCTGGGCTATGGCATTACGCAGGGAAATTGGACAGATTTTGTCCAACAATGGCACAGCAGCAGATTTATTCATGTGATGAGTCTAGATTTTTGTATGTTGATATTACTTTTACCTGTCCTCATTGCTGAAGACATTCATCATCGTAATTTTACCAATCCTCAGTCGGTGAGACTACTATCATTCGTTCCGTTATTTGGGGGACTACTTTATCTGTGTATTCGCCCCAATTTAACTGACTCTAGCTTAAAAACTGCACAGAAATTAGTTTAGTAAATCCAGAGTATCAGTAGTTAATCCAGGGATTTAAAACTTTTACCAAACAGTGGGGGTTTAGAGCCTCCTGCATTTAGGCAGATAGTTGTTAAGAGGGAGTTTAAATCTCCCACTTAACAACTTCGCTCTCTTGATTCGCTGTCTTGTCGTTTTTTTATTCGGGGGGAACCCCCGAATAAAAACGCCGCTAAACCCTCGGGGAACCCGAGGAGCGCGAATCGCTGTCAACTGTCAACTGTCAACTGTCAACTGTCAACTGTCAACTGTCAACTGTCAACTGTTTAAATACCATGCTGAAAATTGCCGTTGTAGACTATGATATGGGAAACTTGCACTCTGTTTGTAAGGGTTTACAACATGCTGGTGCTCAAACATTAATTACCCATCTACCGTCTGAATTAGCGGCTGCTGATGCGATCGTTTTGCCAGGAGTTGGTTCGTTCGATCCCGCCGTCAAAAAGATTCGCGATCGAGATTTAGAACAACCACTCAAAGATATTATCGCCAGCGGAAAGCCATTCCTGGGGATCTGTCTGGGATTGCAGATATTATTCGATCGATCTGATGAAGGACAAGAAGCAGGTTTGGGCATCATCCCTGGTGTCGTGCACAAGTTTGAGCCTGAGCCAGACTTAACCATTCCCCAAATGGGTTGGAATCAACTTCATCTCACCCAACTAGACTGTCAATTGTGGGGGGAGATAAATACTAATGCGTGGGTATATTTCGACCACTCATATTATGTCGAGCCAAGTTTGTCGCTGGTATCAGCAGCCACTGTCACCCATGGTACTCAAACTGTAACTGCCGCGATCGCTCAAGCTAATGTGATGGCTGTACAATTTCATCCAGAAAAGTCATCGACAATTGGTCTACAGATGTTAGCTAATTTTGTGCAAATCGCCGAAAACTGGGGATCGTAGCTA
>JAJAZF010000318.1 GCA_026785875.1 Chamaesiphon sp.
GCCCTTATTGCCGAAACAGACCTCAGCAGCCTCCTAGAAACTGTTTACCTACTCCGATCTCCAGCTAATGCAGCTAGATTGCATAGTGCAATCGATCGAGCCAAACAACGAGATCTCCAAGGCTACTCCAATTCCGAGCCACAGAATCCAGCCCAATCCATATCTGCATTGTGTGAGGAGTTGGGGATTGTCCGCTAAAAAGAAAGATAAAAAGCCATCAGATGATTCTAAGCCAGAAATAGTTATCATCCAGAGACGGATTATCTTTGATGAAGCATTCAGAGAAGATTTGCATTGGTGGTATAGACAAGATATTCAAAAAGCCAATAAAATCCTCGATTTAATAGAATCTGTGTGTATCGACCCATTCTCTGGGATTGGTAAACCAGAACCACTAAAATTCATGGAAGCAAATACATGGTCGCGGCGAATAGATTTAGAGCATCGACTAATTTATCGAGTTCAAAATGAATCCATTCAATTTTTACAAGCTCGATATCACTATGATTAAGCCTTACTAAGCTAAATCGTTCGCGCAGCGTCGCCCCTGGCGAATCGATGTTTAAGTTGGATTGCTCGATTCGGTTTTTATTTTAATGTGGTTGGATCGATCGGTGGATAACGGAAACAGGCGCGTAAGGAATAAATAGATCCAGGCGCATTGAGCCAGCGAAGCAATGACGAGGAGGTAGCCACTGCGCTGTAAGCCAAGATTTAGGCGTTGTGTGGGTTGAATCTCTTCCATTCCTGGGCTTCAGACTTAACGTGAAAAGTCAGGTCAACTGTCAACTGTCAACTGTCAACTATTTACCATGCTTACTTCCTCGATCGTTACCGCCGCGACGCTAAATAGTTATCTATCCTCAGCATCAAATCTCGATGTCAAGATCGTCGATTGTCGATTTGCGCTGGGCGATCGAGATTTGGGTAGACAGCAGTATCAAACCGCGCATATTCCTGGAGCTTATTACTTGGACTTAAATCGCGATTTATCGAGTCCTGCTGGAGTTCACGGGGGCAGGCATCCTTTACCAGACGAGATGGTATTGGGGGACAAATTAGCCGCTATGGGGGTTAATTCTGACACCTTAGTAGTTGCTTATGATGATTCGCGATTTGGCTTTGCGGCGCGGTTGTGGTGGTTGCTGCGGTATTACGGACACGATCGCGTCGCACTCCTCGATGGTGGTTATAGTAATTGGGCAAATGGTTATCCAGTGACTAGCGATCTACCAGCAGTGGCACTTGGTAATTTTCAGCCGCAACTTCAGTCAGATTGGATCGTAGATATCGATCGAGTTAGAGCTATCCAACATTCGGCCGCTCATCTACTGATTGATTCTCGCGAACCCGATCGATATCTAGGCAAAGTCGAACCGATCGATCCTGCTGCCGGACATATCCCCAGTGCTGTCAATTATCCCTGGCAAGGCGTGACTACACCTGAAGGATTCTGTTTACCCATTCAAGAGCAGCAACAACGCTGGTCGGCAATTTCACCAGATCTCGCATCGTCGGCACAGCCACAGCTTGAGAAAATCGTCTATTGCGGTTCGGGGGTGACGGCTTGTGTCAATTTATTTTCCTTGGAGTTGGCGGGAATCGCTGGAGCCAAATTGTATCCAGGGAGTTGGAGCGATTGGTGTTCTTATTAGGGAATAGCCAATCGCGGTAATTATTCTCACATCTTGCACCAGCTTGAAAAGACTAGTGCTAACCGTAGCTCCAGGGTACCCACAAGGGGCACCCCTACAGGTTAATTGTGTAGGGGTGCCCCTATCTTGTCGTTTTTTTATTCGGGGGTTCCCCCCGAATAAAAACGCCGCTTGTGGGTACCCTAAGATCTCTGTTTTTACTAGTCTTGATGTATTGGTGCAAGATGTGAGTATTTCCTTCGGGTCGATCGGAACATCCGCCAATACCGTCGAGGAGTGTGTTCGCTCTGACTTACCAGGATCTTAGCGGCTCAGACCTGTTTGTCAGCCTATGTTATGGATCTGCGGCGATGCGGATAAATCCGCCGCTGGCAACCTGCGGTAGATTTTTTTATCCTCCGATCGCAACTTGACCTTGAATTCCAATGTTAAAATACATTAAGATAAGTATATATATATAAATAAACATCCCAATCACTTAATCATGATTAACTCTCTTATTCTTCGGCTCCTTAAATCAAGCACGACTCCAAGCTTTTGGTCGCAGTCTGCTTTGACCGTATTACGAGTTTGTATCGGTGTCACGATGGTTCACAACGGTATGGATAAGTTAGGAGATATTTCCAGCTTTGCTGAAGCATATGTAAAAGTGATTGGGTTGCCATTTCCCATCTTCTTTAGCTACGTCGCCGCCTTTACAGAGTTGATTGGTGCGCCCTTACTAGCAATTGGTTTTCTAGCTCGTCCTGCGGCTTTAGGCTTGTTTAGCACGATGTGTGTAGCAATGTATCATCACATCCTCGTCGCAGGTTTTAGCATTCCTTATCTTGAGCTGTCAGTAGTTTACGCATCTTGTTTCCTATTCTTGACAGTCAATGGTCCTGGTTTATTTTCAGTCGATACTTTGATTCTAAATTGGTTAGACTCTAACGCTCTATCGGCGAAGGCGAAGCAAATCATGAACCTAGAGCGAGCTTCTAATTTAGACGTTGCTGAGA
>JAJAZF010000319.1 GCA_026785875.1 Chamaesiphon sp.
AAAGCTGAAGATTCGATCGTCTGGAAGCGCGTTTAAAGTTAGTCGATTGTCGCTGAGATGTTTACCCACCCCACCCTGCGGGTACCCCTGTCTTGTCGGTTTTTTGATTCGGAGGTTCCCTCCGAATCAAACCGCCGCTCCGAGGAGGGGATTTTTTTTGACACACGACCATAGATCGCGATCTTCGAGTGGAAGCGGAGGTGAGATATAATTGAGGATGAGCGATCGCCGTGGAACTCTTTAGTCAGAGGCTGCATCGACGATACATCGCCACCTTCTCCTGTGCTGACTACGCCAAAATCTATGAACCCCGACGGAACTGCAAAGCCCAAACCAGTCAGATCCTCCCCACAACCAGAAATAATTGATGTCCAAGTGGTGGAAATCTCATCAGTACCGGAGCCACTTGGGGATGTCTGGGATAGTGACGAAGTTGCCGATCCTCAACCCACAGTGAAGGCGGAGGAACAGTTGCAGTTAGAATCAATCGCAGCCGAAACCCCTATAACGGCAGATAATTGGGCAATTTTGCTAGATGAAATCAGTCAAGATTCAGAACCAGAGTTAAACATAGAGCTAGTAGTAAAGAGTCAATCAGCTCGGATTGATGATGTCAAGCTCGAACCATTACTCCGCACCGAGGCAGAAATTCAGAGCCAAATCGCCACCCTTCAAGCTACCCAATCCCAACTTCAACAACAAATCGTCGCTACTCAAACCAGTTTCGGGCAAATTATCCAAACTTCGATCGGCGATCTCGAACAACGTCGCCAAAAACTCCAAATCTCCGTCGAGCAACTCGAACGTAAACGCGATCGCATCAAAGAAGAAATTAACAAAAGCTTTGCTGGTGGCTCACAAGATGTCGCCATCCGGCTCCAAGGATTCAAAGATTACCTCGTCGGTAGCCTCCAAGATTTAGTCGTCATCGCTGAAGAAATCGAATTTCCCCAACCGCCACCCGCCCAAATTCGCATCCAAACGCCCCTAGCCAAAACACCAACCACCACCCCTTCACCCAGAAACCAATCACCCCAATTTATCGAACCTGCGTTTAAAAGTACCGCTAGCAAAGTCCGCACCTCGATCGATCGCTATCGGAATGCGCCCGATTATTATGCCCCCACTTGGCAACTCCGTCGTACCTTAGAAGCCGTTCATGCTGACAAGGTTTCTGACTGGTTTTTTAACAAAGATGGACGGGGGGCGATTCGGACGATGGGGAGTCGCTTCCAAAATATTCTGGTAGCTGCTGCGGCTGTATCTGCCTTGCGAGAGCTATACGGCGACTATCTCCGTACTCTCGTCCTTGCCAACCTACCCGAACGCCTGGGTGACTGGCGTAGAGGCTTTCAGGACTGCTTGGGGCTGTCCAAGACCGATTTTGGTGCCAATGGGGGGATTATTTTATTTGAAGATCCTGAAGCTTTGGTGCAGAAAGTCGATCGCATTGTCGCCAACAAGGAAATGCCCCTGATTATCATCGATAATTCTGAAGGGCAAATTAGTCTCTCGATCCTCCAGTATCCACTCTGGCTAGCATTTGCCCCAGATCCTAGTCAACAGATAGATGACTATCGGGAGTATCGGTAGTAAAAATAAGGCGCAGGCGGCGCAACTAACTGTTAGATTATTGCTGTGCTCCCAACTCCTAACTTTCAGATGCTATCTAATATTATTATCGCTACAGGTATTTTCACAGTTGCCTATTTTCTTGGCTCGTTTCCGACTGGATATTTAGCTGGGAAATTGTTAAAAGGTATCGATATTCGCGAACATGGTTCGGGTTCGACGGGAGCGACGAATGTACTGCGAACATTAGGCAAAGTTCCAGGATCGATCGTTTTACTCATCGATGCGTTTAAAGGTGGATTAGCAGTCTCGATCGCGAATATTATATTTACCATCACTTTATTCCCGACACTTCCCGCCGAATGGCAAGCTTATCTAGTGCCGCTAGCAGCAACAGGAGCGATTTTAGGACATAGTAAATCCATCTGGTTGAATTTCGGCGGTGGTAAATCCGTTGCTACCAGTGTCGGCGTTTTACTGGCAATGTCGTGGCAAGTTGGACTCGCAACTATTGTTGTTTTTAGTATTGCATTAGCGGTGAGTCGGATTGTGTCGGTTAGTTCGATCGCGGGAGCAGTTTCTGCTACGATTTGGATGATTGTCTTCGATCGACCTTTGCCATCGGTGATATTTGCGATCGTTGGTGGGATCTATGTGATTTGGCGACATAGTGCCAATATCCAACGGATTATCGCTGGTACCGAACCAAAATTAGGGCAGAAATTAGAATCGAGTACTTAGATTAGTCGAGAAATAATGCGGAATTAATCCGATGACAGTTGTTGTATTTATGAGCCGCCGCAGATACCGATGAAAACTGAAAAATCTCTAGTAAATATACCAACACTGACTGTTCTAGCGATCGCCACTATAGTCAGTATCTATTCTGGATTACCAGCACAGGCTCAAGAATCTGGTAAAGCTTGTCGAGTTACAGATCCAACAGGTACACCACTCAATGCGAGATTGCAACCCAACGGTAAAGTTGTTAATCGACTTAAAAATGGTAGAACTGTATATGCCCAGTCAATTTCTACAGATAATCAGGGCAAGCCTTGGGTTTTAGTTGCAATCAAAAATCAGGGTACTTACAAAATCATGGGATATGTATTGAGAGAATTTGTGAGCTGCTACTAGTCAATCGAGCGTTGAGTTTCTACTTTAGTTGACACTCGCGCGCTTTGAAGAGGCACGGCTCCCTGACTTCCCGCTCTCTCCTGGTGGGATTGTCCAAAATAAGTATACTAGCTAATAGGTGCAGTCACAGGTAACTGTTGAGAAAAATCTAGATTTTGGATCGGGGTATTGTTGGCGGTCTACAATGATCGTTAGCCTCTTCATCTGGAATTGACGATCGTGGAAAATACACCAGACTTATCGATTGAACACCAAAACGTCCCTACCAATCATCAGGGTTTGCACGACTTTTTGTATAGTGCGGCTGACGAACATGCGGTAGCAACTAGCCAACCACAGTTAGATCTAG
>JAJAZF010000320.1 GCA_026785875.1 Chamaesiphon sp.
CCCAGCCCAGATGATTGCGGGATTAAAGAAAGGGAGTATCGATGGTTATTCGATCGGCGAACCCTGGGCAACCCGTGCCGCGATCGACAATATCGGCTATGAAATCGCCACCGACTTAGATATCTGGAATGGACACCCTGGAAAAGTACTCGGAGTGCGGGAAGATTGGGCACTAGCCTATCCAAATACCCACATTGCTTTAGTTAAAGCCCTACTCGAAGCCTGTCAGTTCTGCGCCGATCCAGCCAATCAAGACGAAGTGCGCGAAATCCTCGCCCAATCCGAATATCTCGCGATGGATCACGACTACATCTACCTCAGCGACTCCCAACAGATCGCTTGCGGTGTTACCAAAAGTCAGCGCGACATTTCCCATCCTCTCTTTTTCGCCGATGGCGCAAATCGTCCCAGTCGGACAGAACATCTGTGGTTGCTCACCCAAATGGCGCGCTGGGGCGATGTGCCTTTCCCCCGCAATTGGGTGGAAATCCTCGAACGAGTAGCAAAAGTCGGTGTCTTTAGTACAGCAGCGCGAGAATTGGGACTGGCAACTTCGACTAGTTACAATCGCAAAGAGATCGATCTCTTCGATGGGATCAAATTTACAGCCGACGATCCGATCGACTATCTCAATCATTTCGCAATTAAACACGATATCTATATGGCAGAAATAGATCTGTCTGGAAGAGATTAATATTCTCCCGTAGGGGTGCCCCTCGTGGGTACCCTGCAACACTAAGCACTCCTAATCCCTTTTGCTCATTACAAGAAATTCCTTCCTGAATTTCTTGACTTCGACCTAAACCCAGGGTACCCACGAGGGGCACCCCTACAAATTAAATAAAAATTATGACAACTACAGATTTTCTCGTCCTCGATCGAGCCTCAAAAGTTTACCCCACCCCTACAGGCGAATACATCGTCCTCGATAACGTCAACCTCACCGTCCAAAAAGGTGAATTCATCTGCATTATCGGACATTCCGGCTGTGGCAAAAGTACATTATTAAATATGGTAAGTGGTTTCTCTCAACCATCTTCTGGCACAGTCATGTTGAATGGTAAACCGATCGGCAAACCAGGCCCCGATCGGATGGTAGTATTCCAAGGCTATGCTCTATTACCGTGGCTGAGTGTTTATGAAAACGTATATCTGGCTGTCAACGCCGTCAATCCAGACATGGCAAAAAACGCCAAAGATGATATTGTGCATTCTCATTTAGCGATGGTTGGACTCACCGAAGCCGTCGATAAATTACCCGGACAAATATCCGGTGGGATGAAACAACGGGTAGCAATTGCCAGAGCATTATCAATTCGTCCCGAAGTATTAATTCTCGACGAACCTTTCGGGGCATTGGATGCAATTACTAAAGAAGAATTGCAAGAAGAATTACTCAAAATCTGGAATCAAAATCGTTGCACCGTACTGATGATCACCCATGATATCGATGAAGCATTATTCCTCGCTGATAAACTCGTAATGATGACAAATGGCCCTGCGGCAAATATCGGCGAAGTATTAACCATCCCCTTCAGTCGTCCTCGCGATCGATCTAGAATGATGGAGATGCCCGAATACTATCAAGTCCGTAACTATGCCCTCGATTTTCTCTACAACCGTTACGCTCATGATGATGAATAGATCTTGCTTAAATTAATTGATGATTGGGTTGTTAGGGTGGGGATTTCAACCCCTGTTATTTGTTAATTAAAACTTATTATGTTTGCACGGATATCTGAGCGACGAATGCATGTGGTTCGGTGGATATTAACGATCGCTTGGCTACTAATTATTGGATCTTTAGTTTACGATCCGTGGACTGCTGTACTTACAGAACCAAGCCATCCTTGGAGTCCATTTCGGCTATCGGCTAACTGTATTGAAGTGCAAGGTAAGTGTCTAGCCGAGCAGCCTTATCCACTGGCTACTACTCTATTTTGGGGGGCGATCGTCCCTGCGTCAATTTTTATTTTACTGATATTCGGACATGAAGCTTGGCGACGGATTTGTCCGCTGTCCTTTTTGTCACAAATTCCCCGTGCATTAGGCAAGCAAAGACAGTTTAAACGTGAAAATCCTAATACAGGAAAAGTCCGCTATGAGCTAGCAAAAGTTAAGTCCGATTCCTGGCTGGGTAAGAATTACCCTTACGTGCAGTTTGGCTGGTTATTTATCGGACTATGTGGGCGGATTTTATTCTTTAATGCCGATCGATTGGTGTTAGCATCGTGGCTATTATTTACGATCGCGGCGGCTATCTTAGTTGGATATTTATACGGTGGTAAATCGTGGTGCAATTATTTTTGCCCGATGGCTCCAGTACAGCAAATCTATGGCGAACCTGGTGGTTTATTAAATAGTAAAGCACATACTAGTGATACATCAATCACTCAATCGATGTGTCGGATAGTACTACCCGATGGCAAGGAGCAAAGTGCTTGTGTCGCCTGTCAAAATCTCTGTATTGATATCGATTCGGAACGTGCTTATTGGGATGGGTTGAACAAGCCAGCAGCAGCATGGCTGCGTTATGGTTATGTGGGCTTGGTTATCGGCTATTTTGGTTACTATTATCTCTATGCAGGTAGTTGGGACTATTATATGTCCGGTGCGTGGGCAAGGCAAAGTGACCAATTATCATCATTATTAAGTCCAGGGTTTTATCTATTCGGACAAGCGATTAATATTCCTAAACTAGTTGCCGTACCATTAACATTAGGCATCTCTACTTGGCTGGCGTATCGGATCGGCAGAGCGATCGAATCTTGGGCAAAATCATTCAGCCGCGATCGCAATCTCAAGCTCTCACCAGAATTAATCAGACATCGAATTTTTACATTATCTACATTTTTTGTTTTCAATTTTTTCTTTATTTTTGGAGGTCGTCCACTAGTTCAATTAATGCCAATTTGGATTCAATATATTTATGAACTTGCTCTTGTCTTACTAAGTACACTATGGGTGTATAAAACTTGGAGGCTTAGTGCCGATCTATACACGCGCGAAAATTTGGTGAGTCGCTTTCGTAAGCAATTGGAGAAACTGCAACTAAATATTTCTCAGTTTTTAGATGGACGTTCGTTAAACGATCTCAATACTCACGAAGTTTATATTCTAGCGAAAGTTTTGCCTGGTTTTACCAGAGAAAAACGACATGCAGCTTATAAAGAAGTCGTACGCGAAGCATTGGCAGAAGGATATGTCAATTATTCTAGTAGTTTAGAAGTATTGCAACAATTACGTCAAGAATTAGGGATTGCTGATGATGAACATCGAGAGGTATTAGCCGAGCTGGGAATTGAAGATCCAGAATTACTAAATCCCGATCGCCAACGCAGCTTGGAAAATCAAATTCGATTGACTGGTTATACCAAATCTTTAGAACGACTAATGCTATTACAACAGCAAGCTAATAGCGATCGCGATCTTGGCACTTTAATAGATCAAAATTTAGATGAAGTTAATTTGCTGCGTCGTCAATATTCGATCGATCCTCAAGAAGAAGCTTGGCTATTAAACGGTATCAATCCTGAAGCTGAAAATCTGCACAAAGCTGAGTTTCTTCTAACTCAGTTATCAGTTTTGATTGGCTGTTATCACGCAATTCATCAACCGATCCTCCAGCAATATTCTTCAGTCATTACGGTATTACGAGATTGTATCCATCACAAAAAGAAACCGATCGTCCAGACAATTTTAGAAATGCTCGAAACCCAAAATAATGATATCGCTGCTATCAAATTAGCCCAAGAATTAGGACTATTAGCACCAGCAATTTTAGGAGAGCTGTTAGAAGTCGAAAACTGGCGAGAGCGTCTCCATCCAGACGTTTTAGATGGCTTATATCTGTCATCAGTGACAGTCAATGGTTGCCGATTGGATGATTCGACAGCCGAAATATTAACAGCCATAGCACCACTACTGGCAGATCTCAATCCACTAATCCAGGCAGCCTGCCTATACATTACCGCCCAACTCGATCTCAAACAAAGTCAGCAGATTGCCAGTGATTGGGATAGTAATTCACCTTTACTTCAAGAGACGGCAAGGATACTCCGATCGATATCTACTCCTTACCCGCCACTAAGCGCATTTCCACTACTAGAAAAAGTAGTCTATCTATTTAATAGTGATTTCTTTCATCAAATGCAAAGTGAGACATTAATTACCCTTGCAGATCGGGCTGAGGTGCGAACCTTTGCGACTAATGAAGTCATCACCGAAGCTGGTGATACCTGTCGAGAATTGCTATTATTAATGGCTGGATCTGCTGATATTTACTTTTATTTACCAGATGGAGAGATCCGGATCGAGCCATTACTGTTAGGGCAAACGCTCGATGAGCTAGAAATTCTCGCTCGTAGTGATTCCCAAAACACGATCGTCGCCAGTAGCGATCTGACTCGCATCTTAGCAGTTCCCGTTAATGCTTTCGACGATCTACTCGATCGCGATCGCGATTTTTCACGAAGAGTATTAGAGTTAGAAAGTCGGCAACTACAACGATTTATGCGATCGCTACAGTCGATGTAGGCATAGCTCAATTATTTTTGTTAGCATCGGAGTGATAGTAAATTAACTATTGTTGGCATTCAAAGACCATTTACATAACTATTTATTTAGGGGTACTTATCCATGTCGAGAAAATATAGTACTCCTGGTTATCATCCTATTAAAAAAATAAAAGTTGTCCTCAAAGGGCTAAACGTTGCAGTCATCACGGATTTTAGTGTCGCATACAAACTGGTATTATCAATCCCGATTTTACTCGTTGCTTGTATGTTATATCGATGGGTAGATCTGAGCATCATTTTATTAGCAACTGGGATGATGCTACTTGCCGAACTATTTAACAGTGCGATCGAAATCTTATGCGATTTTGTCGAACCGCAACAAAATCCGCAGATTGGCGCGATTAAGGATATCGCCGCCGCAGCAGCAGGGATCGCGATCTTTGTCTGGGCGGCGATCCTGACGATCGAAGGCATCCAGTTTTTGGCAATTGTATAGAAATGCTCGATCGATCCGACATTTAGAAAATTGCGGCAAACATCCTGCTAGGCTGATAATAGTCGATTTAATTATCAAACATTGATCATTACGCTATGACAACTATTGTCGCTACCGCCAGCCAAGTCAAAGAGGGTGAATTACTCGCCGTAAAAGTCGAGAACCAGAAAGTCATCCTATCGAGAATTGACGGTAAAGTCTACGCCGTCGAAAATAAGTGCCCCCATTTGGGAATGCCATTAGCCAAAGGCAAAGTCTGCGATCGCGTGGTAACATGTCGGTGGCATGGTGCAAGTTTTGACCTGACTACTGGTGAAAATGTCAAGTGGGTAGACTCTTTTGTGGGGATTCCTTTACCCGAATGGTCACATCAAGCTCTGAGTATCGGTAAATCAGCTCAGGGACTCAAAACTTTTGCTGTTACCGAGCAAGGGGATGAAGTCTCGATTGGCTAAACCATCGACTCCAAGCAATCTGGGGATCTGATGAAATTTTAAGAAAATTTGGTGAGCAGTCCTAGAAGCTGTTGATTGCGGGGAGTCAGCAACTTGCGGCGATAAGCATCAGCGGCTTTTTTGATGCCATCGCCTTGGGTAGGATAGGGATGAATCGTACTGCTGAGTTTACTCAGCCCAATCTTATTTACCATTGCTGTAGTTACTTCCGAGATCAGATCTCCGGCGTGGCTCGCCACAATTGTCGCGCCCAAAATTTCATCACTACCGCGACGATGAATAATTTTGACAAAGCCTTGAGTTTCGCCGTCGGTAATCGCTCGATCGACACTTGACATGGGAATATTAATAGTCTCGAACTCAATCCCCGCCTGATGAGCATCATCATCTGAGAGTCCCACATGCGCGATTTCAGGCTCGGTATAAGTCACCCACGGCATCACCAGACTGCTAAGTTTAGTTTTACCGATCCCAAAGGGTGAGAACAGAGTATTTTTAATCACAATTCGCGCTGCGGCATCAGCAGCATGGGTAAACTGCCATTTCATACAGACATCGCCAGCCGCATAGATTCTAGAGTTATTAGTTTGGAGGTAGTCATTCACCTCGACTCCTTTGGCATCAGCAGCCACCCCGGCAATCGCCAGATTCAGACTTTCAATATTCGGTATCCGTCCCGCGCCGATCAGAATTTCGTCTACGATTGCGGTATCCGAACGACCATTACTACTGTAGCTCAGAGTTTTACCCGCCGCAGTTGTCGTCACCTGCTGCACCTGACAATCCAAAATTAGCTTTACACCCTCATTGAGTAATACCTGCTGCAATATGGCTGCGGCGGCTGGATCTTCCTTATTTAAAACCTGACTACCGCGATGTAACAATATCACCTCACAACCCAATCGCCGAAAGGTTTGGGCTAACTCGCAGCCAATTGGCCCCCCACCGATGACAGCCAACCGTTGGGGACGTTTGACGAGGGAGAATACCGTCTCATTCGTCAGATATCCCGCCGCCTCCAGCCCAGGTATTTCGGGAATAGCGGCGCGGGTACCTGTGGCAATTACGGCTTTTTTGAACTTGAGTACTTGGTGCTCGACAGTGACTGTATTATTAATCGCAAACTGCCCATCGCCCAAAAAGACATCCACACCCAGATCTTTGAATCTAGTGGCTGAATCAGCATGACTGATATCCGATCGAATCCGCCGCATCCGCTCCATCACCGCCCCAAAATCAATCTCTACGCCGTCTACCTTGATACCCAGCTCCTGACATCGCCAAATTTCACCGATCGAGCGACTCGATCGAATGATGGTTTTCGAGGGCACACAGCCCACATTCAGACAGTCTCCACCCATTAAATTTCTCTCGATCAGAGCGACTTTTAGACCCAATCCCAACCCCGCAGCACCAGCCGCCACCACTAAACCCGCCGTACCCGCACCAATCACCACCAGATCGTAGACATCCGCAGGTTGAGGGTTTACCCAATCAGGCGGATGTACATCTGACAGCAGCTTTTGATTGTAGACATCCATCGGCTCGATCGTTACTGGGGAAAATTTTGTCATAATTGGGTTGGAAGTACATGGTTTGGGGCGGTGCTGAATCGCTGTCTGTCTTGTCTTGCTCGACCTGGAGGGAACCTCCAGAACGCAAGCCGCAACTGTCAA
>JAJAZF010000321.1 GCA_026785875.1 Chamaesiphon sp.
ACAAGTCAATATCGAACTGAATGGACAAGTAAAAATCATGAAGATCGATACCGACAAGTATCCCCAGATCGCCTCCAATCATCAGATTCAGGCATTACCAACCCTAGTGATATTTAAAGGTGGGCAATCGGTCGATCGCTTGGAAGGAGTATTACCCGCCGAGCAGCTCATCGATCGCATCGGTCAATTTTTGTAAATACCCGCAGCGGCGATCGCGATTTGATTAGAGGTCTTCGCTGCCAACTGAATATTTTTAGCATTGATGGCTGCGGCTTGTTGCCGATCGAATCAACGATTTCCTGGACTAAAATGGAAAACATCCACGGGCGATCGAAGTAGATTTTCCCAATGCGTAGCAGATATCCTAAGTGAGTCGATCGAGTAAATTTTATCTAGAATGGATTGTTGGCAATAATTAGCTATTGTTAATCGAGATGTGCTGTGTGAAATCGAAATTAATGTCCTGGGCAATGCCCACCCTACATCTCTATCATTAACCATAGTAGAAATGCCCGATCGCCTAAAATCGGACATTTTTTAGACATTGCCAAAACTATTGAGGTTTAGGCAGATCTGGAGCGATAGCTGCTGGTATAGGCATCGTTGGCGTAATAGCTACTTTTCGATCGCCAATTTTGCGGGGGACTTCAATTCCTACTTCTTCTAAAATGATCGTTGGGGAAAAACCGTCTTGACCTTCTACTCGTTTTATTAGTACCTTACCATCGGCAACACGACCGCCTACTTCAATGTAGCGACTAAAGGATTCACTTGGTAATTTGACGATCACTTGAGTTATCCCTCCTGCCTCGATCACCCCAGATATTTCTAGCGCGATTGCTTGTTCCGGCTTCGCTGCGGGAAGTCGCTCGATAATTTTGGGTAAAGCTCGATTAATTCCATTAGTCGCAATTTTTCCTGTCGCTGAAACCGTCGGGAGCTTAATTGGTTTGGCGGCGATTTTAGATTGATTTTTGACAATCGCTGGAAGCTGTTTCGTAATATTTGGTCTAGGCAAAATACTGCTAACTTTGATTGCTGGCAATGGTTTGTTAACTCCAGATTTAATTGCTGATGAATTGCTAGCAATTATCTGAGTTTTTTTGGCAGTTTTTACTACGCTACCAGGATTGTTAGCGATCGCTGACTGCCGGATCGGTGTACCTGTCCCAGCGAGGGGATTTTTTACTACGCTACCAGGATTGTTAGCGATCGCTGACTGCCGGATCGGTGTACCTGTCCCAGCGAGGGGATTTTTTTCGGTAACTTCGATCGGTTGTAGTGCCAGAGTTGCAAAGGGATCGGCACGACCTTTAGAAACAGTTTTTGCCCAATTATCGCCATTAGTAGGCGCAATTAAACCTGCGGCTACGTCAACGGATCCAGATTTTTTGCCTGGAACTGGAGGTGTGCTAGCGGCTACTATTGGGGTGGTAGTTGCAATTGCCGGAGCGGGGGTAACTGGCGCAACCGCAGCCGCAGGACTAGCAACCGCACTTGGACTAGCGGCTGGAGTGGGAGGCTTGCCGCCATCGCCACCACAGCTAGTGATGAGGATCGCCAAACTCCCGATCGCGAAGCGCGCCACCAAGGCGGTCGCACCCAGATAAAACCAAGATTTATTCATTAATTTCTATACCTCGCTGCCTTTGAATATGGATATACAGATCGCGTTGACAAGAGTAGGTCTCATTTAGACGTTTACTCTGCTGCCATGACATCAAATGTTGAAATGATGATAATGGCTTGTATATTTTTAGACTACCCAAATCTTTAGCCACAATATCGATTAAGCGTCATTATTAACCAACATCACTTTGAGCACGTTGAGTCCCTTTTTGACATGGCGAGATACAGTGATGACGCTGATGTCCATCCGCTCGGCAACTTGTTTCTGAGTCAGATCGTGGAGGAAGACAAATTCGAGAATTTGGCGGGTATGTTGTTCCAGGGCGATCAAGCTCTGTTGGACGCGCAGCCGATCTTCCTGAGACAGTTGAAAACTCTGGTAGTGTCGATCGGGTAATAGATCTGCTAGACTGTTTAGTTCTTCATCACTCCCGACGGGACAATCCAAACTAACTGGTTGGCGGTTTTGGTACGCCATTTTGATTTCTTGCCACTCCAGCAGGGAAATGTCTAGTGCTAGAGCAATTTCCGCTTGTGTGGGCTGACGTTGATGTTGGACTTGGAAATTTTTGCTAATAGTTCCGGCTTGTTGAATCAGTGCAAACCAGCGACGAGGCATCTTTAATACAGAACTCTTGTCACGTAGATAATGTTGAATCTCACCTCTAATATAAGGCGTAGCAAAAGTACTAAATGCGTATCCTTTAGCAACTTCAAATTTGTCGATCGCATTGATCAATCCAATACTTCCAACCTGAAGTAGATCGTCATAAGTTTCCTGACACTGACTAGTCCAGTAGTGTGCTTCTTTCCGCACCAATCCCAAGTTTAGTTCTACAATCTGGTTACGCACTCTCGCTTTGCCAGTCTGTTGATATTCGCGCAGTAGTTGTAAACTGTGGTGCTTCAGATCGCATTCTAAAACGGTAGTCATGACATTTTTCTAATTAAGAGTTGAAATAAAATTATGGAAGATGCAAGATATTAGTTTATGCGATCGATCTTCAACTAATGTCTAAAGAGTGATAATCATGTTAAGTTTAAGCTCAGATCCCGCTAAATGCCATCAGTGGGATTACTAGTCATCAGTATTAGAGCAAAATTAGATCGAATGCTCTACGTGATTTTACTGACTTATTGTGCGCTCCTATGTTCAATCTGGACTGATCTACATTGTTGACGATTGTTAAGTAAATAGTTGCGATCGCACGACGGGTTTAAGATGGATCTCGATCGCAATCGCCGCAAAGATGACTATTCGATCGAGCATTGTCGCAGATATTCTCAACCCAAACTCAGCTCGATCGGCGGATTGCGGATCGGGATCGGTTAAAATAACACGTAAACAGCAGGTAAATATCGATCGTGACTACAAAACCACAAACAGAGCAGATTACTCCCGCAGTAGAACCTAGTTTTGGCTGGAATGCCTATGCAGAACTAGTTAACGGTCGATTTGCGATGATGGGATTTGTCATCTTATTGCTGTTGGAATTGGTAACGGGTCAAGATCTATTCACATGGCTGGGACTTCGCTAGTATGTCAGCAACCAGCAGTTGCTGGTACCCACACATCAAAAAAACAATCTCCACGACATTTAGTCATGGAGATTGTTTTTCGATCGAGATTGATTTAGTTAGTAGCGATCGGGAAACACGATCGGTTCTGAGCCGGATGGCGGTAAACCTGAAGGCGGATCGATCGGTTCGTAGTCGATATAGTTGGCGGTTGTCCCGGCAATTTGTCCGGTTTGCGGTCTTTGGCGTTTTTCCCCTGAAGTATCGGCGGTATCCTGTTCTCTGTCAGGGCGGGGACGACGACGGCGGGGATTTGAATCTGGGTCGCTGGTGGCTTCGCGTTCGCGGCGCGGCGGCTCCGCTGTGGGGCGTTCCTCTGTTCTTCTATTCGATCGTCGTGACTGTGCGCTAGCCAAATCGGCATCTGGAAGGGCGCGGCGCACCTGAAGCTCGTCAGAATCATTCCAGTCTTCTTCATCCCAACTGTCATTTTGGCGACGAGCGAGGGAGCTTACTTCGGTGCGAGCTGGCTCGGCGAGACGGCGGCGCGGGGCTGTCTGAGCAAACCTTTCTTCGGGCAACTCTCTAGTTGCAGATCGACGACTAGCAAACTCTTCTCGGTCTTCGAGTTCGTTATTACTCCGATCGAATCTATCTTTGGTGCGACGATTGCCTCGTTTGGCTGGCGCATATTCTGGCTCATCATCAATCCGGGCACTATATCCCGATTTCCATGAGGAGGTTTCGCGATCGGCACTGCGACCACCGCCTTTGAGCCGTTTATTTTCGGCCCGCACCTGCATAAATTGCCACATGATGGTGATGAGAGAACCAATCATCAGCAATTGCTGGAAGGCCATTGCTGCGCCTAAGTCGAGGCTAATCAGCAGCAGCAAACCACAGATGATGCCAACGATCGCATAGATGTTGTCAGATTCTTGATACAGATCCGGCTTGAACTTGCTGGTCAGAAACAGGCTCAGAGAGGCAAGAATCAAAACTAGGCCAAATAGCAGAGGAGCAGGAATGCCAAAATTCACGGTGATTTCCTCAGAGGGTGAAACAGAACGGTGCAAACCGTTGGGATATTAAATGCTCGACATGGTAAAAGGCTATTCAATTCTTTGTATATCTTAGCATTCACCATTACTTGTGCCGATTGACCAGATTAAAAACTTCTGTTGTGGCAAAAATTTTACCACTTCTATTTTGGATCGATCGGTGCCATTCGTCCATCCGTAAATAGACTAATCTTGTCATGACAAAGCCTCAGCTCGGTCGCTAGACCGAGCTGAGGAGATCAGATCGTGAGATCGCGAGCCTAAGAACGTTGAATCTTATCTTTTTGGCTGATGAAGATCAAGCCGATAGTAGCGGGAACGACTACTATCAAACCGCCAGCAAGCAGACTGTATAGAAAATTAGTGAGTGAAGGTGTCATAAAATATTTTGTCCTGCGATCGAATAAGAGATTCTTTCCTCTAATTCTAGCTATTTAGTTGCACGCTGAGAAGTGTTTGGTAAAAAACAGTGGCAATTGATGGGAGAGACTAAGCTGCAATTGTTATGATAAAGCAGAGGCTTCTAGCTCCTCACCAGCCAGTTTACAACTTTACCTCAATCTGCTTTGAGCGATGATCTCGAATCTGAGAAAGTTTTGTCAATTTTGCTTAATTATTCTAGTTGCAGCAGTCGCAACGGTGATGCTGTTGTCTTCGTATTCACTCCAAGATCGTTCATCTACAGCATCTACCCTCATGGACACGATCCAACCACTGCAACAGATCGTCACTCCCAGCCCCGAAATAGCCTGGAGTGAAACTGGGGCAACAGTACTCCCACTGGCTGCCCAAATCATGTTGATGCGGAATCCACAGGGAGTAGAGTTAGAGCCAGCTCAAAAAGGCTATTTGCGACCATTGTTTGGCGATTTAGTCGATCGAGTAACGGTAGTATATCAAGCTAAATTACTCGATCGCTGGTCGCAAGGTGGCAAGGAAACCCATATTGGCGGCGTAGATTCGTCAGCCCAAACTTATTGCGATCGCATTTATATTCGCGCCTCACATCGACCACATGATACCGATCTACTCATCTTACTCGCTCACGAACTCACTCATGCCCAGCAATGCGATCGAGCTGGCGGCATCAGTCAGTTTGGCGAAAGCTATTTCAAGGGTTACTATGAGGGCGGACAAACTTATCAAGACAATCCCCTCGAAAAATCGGCTCGTTCAATGGAACAAAAGTTCACCCGTCAGTTGTGCGACACGATCGGTTGTCCACCTCGCAGTGGACGTTATTATGTCAATTACAAAGGCTGGGGCATCAAATTACCTGTTAATTTATAGATTGTAGGATCTGTGCGGCGACTAGATCGAGGATGGGCATCACTGAGAGTCTGTTACCCTGCTTGACAACCAATAACTGTTCGGGAGTAAACCTGTCACGCAGAGTAGCCAGACTAATCAAATCGCTAAAAGTGCGAACGAATTCTACTTTGACAGTATGCCAACGCGGGGCGGTTGACGTAGATTTTGGATCGTAGTATTCACCATTGGGATCGAACTGGCTCGGATCGATAACCTGAACTTGAACGATCTGCATCAGTCCCACAATTCCTGGGGGATGAGTATTGGAATGATAAAAAAAAGCTAGATCGCCAACCTGCATAGACTTGAGAAAATTCCGCGCCTGATAATTTCTCACTCCATCCCAAATTGTGACTCGATCGCGTTCGAGATCTGTAATACCATATACGTCAGGTTCGGACTTCATCAACCAATAATTCAAGCAATCTCACCAATACAAGAATGTTTATGCTCGTTAATTGTATTGGGATATAATTAAAATATCTCACTTTCTGAGGTTTAATCTGATGACATCACAAGTACCTCTTCAGGGCACAGAATTGATTGATTGTGCTAAAGCAAATGCCAATCAGGGGATTGCAGTAGCAGCCCAGCAGTGTGGCTACAATGATGATATCGCCACTTTCGAGCGGGAATTGCAACTAGCCACAGAACGGATTGGGGTGAAAATCAATGGCTTCCAAGATTTGACGAAAACTGCCGTAGCAGTGCCACGAGGGATTGAGATTGCGCCAGACTCACCCACAGAGCTGTGATTTGGGCGATTCACCTTGCTGCGATGAATTTCTCAATCCAGTAGAGGTGGCGCGATTTTCTCACCTCCTCACATCTTGCATGATTAGTAATAGCATAGATATTTGGGTGCTCTTTATCGCTACCCACGGTTTGTGGTGGTAAGAATATCCGGGTATTGGCGCAAGATGTGAGTAGATGACAATGGACAAATATCTAGGGAATGTACACATGCTGCCAACTGCGGCTTATATTCATATCCCCTTCTGTCGGCGGCGGTGCTTTTACTGCGACTTTCCCGTATTTGTAGTTGGAGATCGACATAATGGAGCTACCTCTGGAAATATTCAACTCTATGTCGATCGATTAGGCAAAGAAATTGCGGCACAAGTAAGTTACGATCGACCCCTAGAAACAATTTTCTTTGGTGGTGGTACTCCTTCGCTCCTGACAGTCGCACAATTAGGGCAGATTTTAGACTGGTTAGCAGCTAAATTTGGGATTGCCAGTCATGCCGAGATCTCCATGGAAATCGATCCAGGCACCTTCGATCTAGCGCAACTTCAGGGATATCTCCAGGCGGGGGTAAATCGCGTCAGTATTGGCGTGCAAGCATTTCAAGACAACTTATTACAATTATGCGGCAGGTCGCACACTGTGAGCGATATTTACCATGCTGTAGAGCTACTTCATCAGGGCGATGTCGCTAACTGGAGCTTGGATCTGATTTCTGGCTTACCGCAACAAACGATCGCTGACTGGGTGGCTTCGCTAGAATCTGCGATCGCTCTCAACCCGATGCACATTGCCTGTTACGATCTCGTAGTCGAAGTCCAAACCCCCTTTGCCAAGCAGTATCAACCAGGGAATACCCCCTTACCCAGCGATGAAGCTACCGCCCAGATGTTTCGCCTCGCCCAGCAGACTCTCACAGGTGCTGGCTACCACCACTACGAAATTTCTAGCTATGTCCGCAACATCGACTACCAGTGTCGCCACAATCTCACCTATTGGCGAAATCAACCCTATTATGCCTTTGGGATGGGTGCAGCCAGTTATCTAGAGGGTTATCGCTTTACTCGTCCCCGCAAAACTCAGGAATATTATCAATGGGTAGCTGATGGCTGCGATTGGCAAGAAGTAGTTACCTCAGTAGAGGATCGGTTTTTAGAAACCTTTATGCTGGGATTGCGACTGACTCAAGGTGTCAGCTTGCGATCGATCTTAGCTGAATTTGGAGTCGATCGAGTAGACAATTTATTAAAATGCGTTCAGCGATATCAACAACAAGGATGGGTAGAGATTGACTCGATCGAACATGGCGAGCGCCACTTGAGATTATCAGATCCAGAAGGGTTATTATTTTCTAATGTAGTGTTGACAGAAATATTTAGTCAAGAGCTGTGAATCAGTTGATAGTTGATAGTTGACAGTTGAGAGTTAAATTTTTATTGATTCGATCGGGTTCGCTTGTGCTTAAACCAATCCCGCAATTGTTGACGACAAGTGGATTCTAGAATCCCACCAATTACAGTTAATTTATGATTGGAAGCCGCACTATCGGGAATATTTAACACCGTGCGAACGCTCCCAGTCTTGGCATCATCAGCACCATAGACCAATAACCCCAACCGTGCAGCGACGATCGCACCAGCACACATCGGACAGGGTTCCAGCGTCACATACAGCGTACATCGATCGAGATGCCAACTATTTAAATTCTTCCCCGCCGCTCGG
>JAJAZF010000322.1 GCA_026785875.1 Chamaesiphon sp.
AAAAATACCAACTTGTTCACCGAAAGCAGCTACTTTCCCATTGACGACGATCTCTGCATTAACAGTCCATCGCAGCGACTCCATTGTCTTAATCCACATTTTGCCGTTTGGAAAGTCAGAAATTTTGATGGGCTGCTTATAATCAATCTTCGTCTGCACAATAACAGGTGCAATTCTATTCTTGAGTTGTTCGTCCAATGGGAAATGACGGTTTAGCATCTCTAGGCGCAGATCCTCCAACCAACGAACGTAGACGATATTGTTGACAACACCCGCGAAGTCAATATCATAAGTTCTGACTGGTAGATCAATCTCAACCTCAAACGGCTGACTCTGGGGTACTATGTCCATATTTAGCTTTTAAGTTGCAAGTTAAAATACATTTTATCAGATATAGCTTGTATAATGCAAGTAACTAAGCCAAAGTATTTAACCATGACCCCGCCAAAACGATCTCCTTGTCCTATCTCCTGTACGCTAGATTTGATTGGCGATCGCTGGACGTTATTGATTATCCGAGACATGATGTTCTTCGGAAAGCAGCGATTTGAAGAATTTTTAGAATCCCCTGAAGGAATCTCGACGAATATCTTGGCAAACCGCTTGAGGCTGCTTGAAGAATTAGGTTTAGCAGAGAAACAGCTTTACAGTAACCATTCCCGTCGAATGAATTACCAACTCACTGAGCAGGGAAAAAGCTTGCGTCCTGTTTTGAAGGTGGTAACTCTTTGGGGCTTGAAGCATATTGATGACACACAGATTCCTCGGAGTCATCCGACGGATGCCGATCGCTCCACGGAGAGCTTTGAAGCAACTGAACCATGACTGCGTTAGCAATCAGCTTGTAAACCGAATCAATAGCGTTGGCGTAGCCGCGCCGAGAGGTAATCGATCCATCAGCGCGTAATTTGTCAGGGGTGAGGGCTGCTCACGATTCTCTTTCAGAGAGGCTATGCCAACGAACCCAGCCAGCTTTGACGAAATCTAATTTGGCGTTAAAAGGTTAGATGTGGTGGAGCGAGTGGGGATCGTTGGTCGTTCCCGCGAGCCTCTCGAAGAGAAGACCTGCCTATCTCCAAAGGAGAGGCTCGCGGGAACGGCAATCGTCAAATTCACTCGCTCGTTTTTGCTACTGTAATATAATCGATCGCGAAAGAAGTATCTAAAAAAACTTCAGTCATTATCGTGCAGTCGCAATGACTCCAGTTTCATCAGGGTGACACGTTGAGATCGGTGACGGCACCCAGGCTGCTGGAGGATACCAGTGTGGCATATTTCGCCAGAACACCAGAAGTATAGCGAGGTTTTGGTTTTTGCCATTGGGCGCGGCGACGATCTAGTTCTTCGTCAGAAACGTTGAGTTGCAACAAGCGGGCTGGGGCATCAATGGTGATGGAGTCGCCTTCGTGGACTAGGGCGATCGTGCCACCCACATAGGCTTCCGGTGCCACATGCCCCACTACCATGCCGTAGGTGCCGCCAGAAAACCGTCCGTCGGTGATTAAGCCAACGGCATCGCCCAAACCAGCCCCAATAATGGCAGCGGTTGGGGCCAGCATTTCCCGCATTCCAGGGCCGCCTTTGGGGCCTTCATAGCGAATGACGATCGCGTCTCCCGCCACGATCTTGCCTGCTAGAATCGCATCCAAGCAAGCTTCCTCTGAGTCAAACACCCGTGCGGGGCCAGTAATTTGGGCTTTTTTAATGCCTGTGATTTTGGCAACGGCTCCTTCGGTTGCCAGATTGCCTTTCAAGATTGCTAGGTGTCCCGTGGCGTACATGGGGTTATGCCAAGGACGAATGACATCCTGGTCGGCGCGAGGCTCATCGGGAACTCCCTGCAACCGCTCGGCAATGGTATCTCCGGCAATGGTAAGACAATCGCCATGAATCAAGCCGTGGTTCAACAGCATTTTCATCACCTGGGGAATACCACCCGCTTTGTGCAAATCGGTGGCGACATAACGACCGGAGGGTTTGAGATCGCAGAGTACGGGAACGCGGGCGCGGATGGTTTCGAAGTCATCCAGATTCAGCTCCACTCTGGCGGAATGGGCGATCGCCAAAAAGTGCAGCACCGCATTAGTGGAGCCACCGACTGCCATGATTACCGCGATCGCGTTTTCAATCGACTTGCGGGTGATGATATCGCTGGGACACAGATTATTGCGAATTGCCTCCACCAAAGCCTTTCCTGCCAGTGCTGTATTCTCACCTTTCTCAGGATCTTCTGCCGCCATCGTAGAGGAATACATTAGGCTCATACCCATTGCCTCAAAGGCCGAGGACATGGTGTTGGCAGTATACATGCCGCCACAGGAACCCGCTCCTGGACAAGCATTGCGCTCCACAGACATCAGACGCACTTCATCAATTCGACCCGCACTATATTGACCCACCGCCTCAAAGGAACTAACCACGGTCAGATCTTCTCCCTCTAGATGCCCTGGTTTAATGGTGCCACCGTAAACGAAGATGGCAGGAATATTCATCCGCGCCATCGCAATCATGGCTCCTGGCATATTTTTGTCGCAGCCACCGATCGCTAGGACTCCATCCATACTCTGGGCGTTGCAGGCGGTTTCGATGGAGTCGGCAATCACATCTCGCGACACCAGGGAATACTTCATCCCTTCGGTGCCCATCGAAATTCCATCACTCACGGTAATGGTGCCAAATATTTGGGGCATACCGCCCCCTAGCCGAATTCCTGCCTCTGCTTCCGTTGCCAGGGCGGCGATTCCCATATTGCAGGGAGTGATCGTGCTGTAGGCACTGGCGACACCTACGATGGGTTTCTGAAAGTCTCCATCGCCAAAACCGACCGCTCGCAGCATCGCTCGATTGGGAGATCTTTGCACTCCTTCGGTAACGATTTTACTTCTCCAGTTATCAGCCATCTTGATTTTCCTAAATTTATGGATCGGGCAGCAGGTAACAGATATTCAAGATCCTGTCATATTACTACGACTAAACAACTGCTCTTACCAATTTTCGCAGAACACGCCAACTTTATCTACCCAACAATTAGATGGATCTGTAGGGGCTTTGAACCAGATCGCTACCCCAACCCACCCAGTCGAATTCCGGCACCTAAAACCACAAATGAGACGGCTAAGGTTGTTATGCCCAATGACCAGAAATTTAAATAGCATCAAAATTACAGGCGGTGCGTGGTTGTAAACTTATGCAAAAAAAGCAGCCAAGCAAATTAGAAAATAGTATAGCAGTCGCCAAGGCGGTTAGGACATCGATTGTAGGGGCGGGTTTATGCTAGAGATGCCCGAAATTTACCGATAACTTCAGAACAAAACCCGCCCCAACCGCCAAGGCAATCGACAATCGATTGTAATATGTCCT
>JAJAZF010000323.1 GCA_026785875.1 Chamaesiphon sp.
AGACCGTTGTAGACGATTTTACTATAGGTTTCTTCGATTCCCCGTTTGTATTGGGTGACATCTCCAGTCAGCGTGAGACTTTCTAGCTCTCGATGAGCTTGAATCAGTACTGATAGTGCGGGAACTTCATAGATCTCGCGGGATTTAATCCCAACGAGACGGTTCTCTACCATGTCAATCCGCCCGATCCCATGATTGCCGACAATTTGATTTAATTGACTAATCAGACTAACTGGATCTAGCGACATGCCATTGATGCTGACTGGAGCACCACAGGTAAAGCCGATTTCAATATATTCTGGTGTGTTTGGAGTATTTTCGATCGCTTTTGTCAACGCGTATACTTCTTCGAGCGGTTCTACCCAAGGATCTTCGAGCGCACCAGCTTCGACACTCCGCCCGAGTAAATTTAGATCGACACTGTAGGGAGAGGATTTCTTCACAGGTGAGGGAATACCGCATTTTTCGCCATAGGCGATTGTTTCTTCACGACTCATCCCCCATTCCCGCGCTGGAGCTAGCACTTTCAAGTTAGGATTGAGAGCAGCGATCGACACATCAAATCTGACTTGATCGTTACCTTTACCCGTACAACCATGAGCGACTGCATCCGCACCATATTCAGCCGCAGCTTCAACAAGCAGTTTGGCAATCAATGGACGCGCTAAAGCGGTAGAAAGTGGGTAGCGATTTTCGTACAGAGCATTAGCCTTGAGTGCAGGGAAAGCATAATCGGTGATAAAACTCTCTGTTGCTCTAGCGATGAGTGAGACACTAGCACCAGAGTCTAGAGCTTTTTGACGAATCGGCTCTAATTCATCTCCCTGTCCCAAATCTGCGGCGAGGGTAATTACTTCTTCGACACCCCATTCTTGTTTGAGATAGGGAATACATACGGAGGTATCTACCCCACCAGAATAAGCAAGTACAACTTTTTTAGCACGACCCATAACGTAGTTTCACCTTGACAACGAATTTTATTATAGGCTTTAGGGGGTAGGCTTTAGGCGTTATCACTTGAATTTGTTTAGACATGACGCGAACCTGTACCTAACCCTGAAACCTAAAAAAGGTGTCATATCTAAATCGATACGACACCTATCAAAATATCTAAATCTGAACCTGAACCCTAAAGCCTAAATTAAGATTTAGCTTCTAGACGAGCGTAGAATAGACCGCGAATTTTAACTTCTTTGGGATCTAGAGCACCTAAATCGGTGTCGGAAGTTTGTTCGCTTTCAAAAATCCCAGCGATTTCGCCAGTAGCACTGTTGACTTTAGCAACTTCAAAGTTGATTCTACCTTTTGAAGCAGTAGCCCGCTTGGTATTGGCACGATTACCAGTACGGCTTTCTGATTCAGCTTGGAGGGCTACAGCATTATCATAACCACTTGCAACGCCACGACCTTTGGGGTCGAGGAAGACATTACCACGATAGGATGGGACTTTGTAGTCACCTGCAAAGTCGGTAGAAGTAGTGATACTTTCTACTCCAGGCTTGCTGGTTGCTACCAATTCTTTCACAGTGAATAGGAAAGGTACTAGCTCACCACCAGGCATTTTGACGGTGATAGCTTGGAAGTCAATCCCATCTTCCTCTTTGAATGTCAGAGTCCGATCTTCAGTCAACGAGACAGTACCTCTAATCTGATCGAGACTAGAAGTCGCGCGGGTAACAAGTTTACCTGCAACAAATTCAGCTTCCTGACGTTTATTTTGAGGCTCTTCTTTAACAAAGTAGTTCGTTGGTTGGATGCACATGTCTACGAACTGGTAACTCTTGGCTGCATCCAGCGGAATGGAACCCCGACTGGTATTGTCGATGACAGGACAGTTATTTGCCAGTCCTGTACCCCGAATATCTTCATAAGTGAGTACAGTTGTTGCTGAGACAGGGGCATCACTGCAAGCCGTCAACAAGCCAATACAGATGGCGAGTAGAGCAGCGACTAATCCGCGAAATTTCATGATGAACCTCAATTTTCGATATATTTTATGTTATTACAGTCTTTGCCTGTTCCGCGTACCTTAGATTGAACTAATCTTCAAAATTGTGTTCGATCGCGGCTGTAGATACAGTAAGATAATTGTCTTGTCAATCGATATTTTACAACGCGCGTGCCTTCTACATACTAGATCTAGACAAATCATTGGAGAAGATTTGGTGGCAGCTTGCGCCGCTCTCGAAATATATATTTATATTAAAATTATTTGACATATTAAGTTAAATGAACCAAGACAAACCATCTTCACTCTCAAAATTGGCATCAAACAGATTGTCATCTTCAAATCTAACTACCTCGATCGCCGACCTACAGGAAATCGCTGCTAAAATACATAGCGTTGCCGAGCGGGATCGAGCAGATCCGATCGCTCTGCTTCAACTCCTGCGGACTCTAGAACAGCTTCACCACGAAATTCAACAAGGCTATTTTCAATCAGCTCTCCCCAACAATCGTCAAGCTTTGTACGCCCTCTTACGAGATATTGAGGAAAATGGTGGCTGGCCTTATATTCAGAGGTGGAAACTCCAAGAATTATTTGCTAATTTACCAGAAATAGAAACCTAAGGATTGTCGTCATCTAAACAAGCCGTACATTTGCCGATTTGAGTTTATCCAAATATGACGGATAATCTAGATAACCAACCGGACATCCAGATCGATTCTCAGCCTGACTTCCACCAACATTTTCAAGCTGCGAGTGAATACTATAACCGAGGTCGCGATCGCGATCTCGCTGGCGATCGCGAAGGTGCTTTAGCCGACTACAATTGCACGATTAAACTCGATCCCAATTATGCCAAAGCATATGTCAATCGGGGCTTATTGCGCGACAGGTTGGGCGATCGACATGGACCACTATCAGACTATGATCGAGCAATTGAACTCGACGATCGCAGTTCGACTAGTTACTATAATCGGGCAAATGTTCGCTATCGATTAAAAGATCTTCATGGTGCATTAGATGACTACGATCGATCTATTCAGCTAGATCCTAACCATGCCAAGGCTTACTATAACCGAGGCTTAATCTTTGCTTATTTAGGTAACAGGGAAGGCGCACGGCAAGATCTTCAAGCCGCCGCCGAGCTATTCCGCCAACAAGATCGAGAGTGGGACTATCAACGCACTCTGGAAAAAGTCCATCGGGTTTAAGCTAGTTGATAGTTGATAGTTGATAGTTGATAGTTGATAGTTGATAGTTGTGAATCGCAGGTGGGTATTACCCAATATCTGGATTTTAGGCAAGTCTACTTTGCGCCTAATTTTTCTACCTCGACTCCATCGACACTTACCCAAGCAATTTGGGAAGTACCACGCTCGATCGCGATTTGGCGGATTTGCGCTGGGGTTCCATCATTGAGATACATTTCGACTCGTACCAGTTCAGGTGTCGATCGCAACTTATTGCCATAGATGAGCGCGGCGGCGGTTGCCGGAGGTGTCATCGCAACTACCAACCAATCTGGTTTGGCAGTGTGATGAGGCATAGAGGGGCTGGTTTGGAGAGCTTGTTGTAAATCTTCAATATTTAAAGCAAAGCCGATGCCTGGGAAGTTTTGACCCTGTGGGTGATATAGAGCGAGTAGCCGATCGTAACGCCCACCTTTACCCAGAATATAGGTACGGTCTTCAGTAATACTCACAGCTTCAAATACGATCCCCGTGTAGTAGTCAAAAGTTTGGATCAGGCTTAAATCTAGAATCAATGGGAGCGGAGTTTGACTGGTAGTAGTCAATAATTCGACTAAGATTTGGAGATGGGCGATGGTGGCTTGACTCTCTAGATCTAGTTCGAGTTGAGCTAGAGCAGCTAGTACCACAGCCGGATTACCCCGCAAATCTAGGAGTGATAGAGCTAGCTGTTGCTGCTGGGGTGTCAGGGGTAGCTGCTCTAATGTCACACGATCGAGATGTGCCAAACAACGCCGAATTTGGGTGCCCAATTCGCTGGGAAATTGCGCGAGTAAAGCACGGCTCAAACCTGCTTCTCCTAAAATTATTTGCCAATTGGGGACACCTAGAGAAGTTAAGCAGTCCATCATTAGTAGAATTGCTTCAACATCTGCTAGGATTCCGCCAATACCTAGTAGTTCGATCCCTGCTTGATAAAACTCCTGTTGTCGTCCGTGATGTTCGAGATCGGCACGCCGAAATACATTAGCATTGTAGTATAGTCGTTGCGGGTACAGATTCCCCATCCGAGCAACAGCAGCACGAGCGATCGAAGCAGTTAATTCTGGGCGTAAACCGAGCGTACCGCCTTCGGCTGCTGGAATCTGAATTACTGTCTCTCGATCGACTGCTCCGCCAGCGGTGAGCGTTTCTAGGCGTTCCAGAGTAGAAGTGATAATCCGGTGATAGCCCCAACGATGGAAGATCGCCTGTATTCCTGTTTCTACCCACCGTTTCTGAGCCACATCTAACGGCAATAGATCCCTTGCACCTGGAACATAAAAATTCGCTGGTGCAGCCTCTGCTCTGGAAAATCGAGGATGAGAGTTATCGCTTAGTGCGGGAACGGAGACAGCCGGATTTCGATCGATCATTTGGTTAGAATTGGCAACGAGCAACTTCCTATTTTAACTGATAGTGAGTTGCTACTTATCATAGTTGAGAGGATACCGATCTCTAACTTGACTTTTTGCTAAAAAAACCACCGAAGATCCCTTCGCTAGGTTTTTTGGTGGTAGTCTTATTGCTCGAACCATTACTACTGGCATTAGCAACGCGATCGAATTCTTGCTTGGCTTGGATGACTTGAGGATCTTTAGGCGCGATTTGAAGAGCTTTATTAATCGAAAGTCTTGCCATTGTTAGTTGTTGCTGATGCAGATACACTAATCCAAATAAAGTATGCGCGCGCACATTATTTGGCTCGACACTGATGACTTCGCGTAGTTCTGGTACTGCTTTCACCCAGTTTTTATTAGTGACGTAATCTTCTGCTCTTCGGAGTGCGCCGTCAATGGGAGATGTTTTAGTTAGCTCTGTCGAGATCGGTTCTTTAGTTGAAATCGAGTTATTGGTAACTGTTGGTGGTGTAGATCTCACCGACTGTAACTGTTTGCGTAACAGGTACACCATATTTAGTTCGCTAATTTGATTGATGATCCGTTCGCTCTGGTCTAATTCTACATACTGTTGTGCTACTATCTGTGTCAAGAGTCGATCGTAAACCAGCTCAAAGTCATTACCACTCTGATAAAGTTGTTGGCATAAAGGATCGACAATCTGCATCTGACTACCTTCTTCGATCGACCTTTTACCCAGGAGTTCTAGCATAATCATCTGTTCTTGCAGCTCAGAAGGTCGAGACAGCTTACCATAAGCATGGGTGACAAGCCGAGAGAATAGTTGAACTCCTAACTGGCGATCCGCTTCGGTTTTCCATTTCGCAGTATCAGGATGCAGCAATCTAGCCACGACTTGATAGCGTTCGCGAATCTTGATACTCTGAGCATTGACACTTACCCCTAGAATAGCGTGTCGATCGGTGAAGTCAAATTGAAACAATCCTCGATCTAGTTGAATCATATACTTTAGTGCGTAGCAACGCCGAGTCGTGGGGTTCAAGCATATCCCCATCGATAGCCAGTGACAATCGATCATCTTTAGAAAACAATCGCTACCCACATACTCGGCTACTTCAAAGAGTCATGGCAATCCACAGACTCTCAGAGGGGACATCATACATATATTGCCCATTTCAGGGAAAATATTCACGTTTACACCAAATTTAGTTAATTAGCGGCTTCCGACATTTCGATCGTCCGACCATCATAATCTTTAACCAAAAAGTTTAGCGGCTTCTCATTCCGAATCTTGTGCTTGACTCCACGGGTTTGAATCCGCAGCAGAATCTGTTCCAGACACTCTCGATCGAAACAAACGTGTCGCTGACGGTTTTTTTCGCCCAGACTAGTCCCAGTGATGACGTGCAATTGGGAGTTTTTCTTGAGTTGATACCACAATCCTTCCGCACCTTTCATCCCTCTGACGCTGGCTCTACCCATTGGAGCGGCTAAATACATCGGATCGATGCCCGCAGTCCCGATCGTCTGCTCGTAGTCATAATAGTAGTGCAACGGGATTTGAGCGATCGGCAGATTCAACAATCCTTCATACAAATCCTGGGCAATTTGGAGATCGGACACCATCACAGTGTATACCTTGGGGGCACTAGAGAGAAACAGCCACATCGCCCCAGCGTAGGCTGCAAGAAGCATCACCATGATACCTTGGGTCGAGAACAGGCTATCTAGAGGCATAAAATCGATAGGGCTAGGATTAGGTACATGTTAACAGTTTGGATTAATTAAGTGATTGACACTCCTCGTACCTGAAGGTACGAGGATTCTTGGCTCTACGAACAACCTTTAAATCCACTATCCTTGCGGCAATGCTTAAACCAATGAACCGTACCAAAGTACCAATCCTCCAGCCTAACTTAGTGAACCCCAGAGGGTCTATCTCCCCAAGCGTACTAGGATACGAACCTAGTGTTCGGACGTGCCCCGTCCTACATTTTCGTAACTTCAAAGTTGGGTTTTCTGGTGGTGGGATGTGATTTTTTTAACCCCTAGCTGTAGTAACGAGTTTTCGCCGCTCTTGCTCAATAGATTTACGCCTAAAAGTGTGTCTGAGTCACCGTTTCACGATGGCGAAGGAGTTCTACCCTAGCCCCTGTATTTTACCACCTACTAGAGGTTCATGTCCTACACAAAAAGTACTAATTTTAAGCGCATACTGGCTGGTTTTTGCCGCGAGTGGCAACATCCGAACTGCGTCCGCTCCTGCAAAGCGGTCTTTAAAGACGGGGTTTTTACCCAATTTCCTGATAAACTGTCACCGAATCGATCAAAATTCAGCCATTAGCCTAATTTCGATTGAAGATCGATGCACAAATTGCTCCTACTCCCTCCCCTCGATCGTAGGAGGGCTGGGGTGGAGTAAAGATTTACGAGCGAGTACAAAACAATTTTAGACAAATTCACATTCGTCTGGTATGATAATAGTTCTGTGAATTTTTTCAAACCACATGAAAGCTCAGGAAATTATTCGCTCGATCGAAGCGGAGTATCTAAAATCCGATCTGCCTACCCTTCACGTGGGCGATAC
>JAJAZF010000324.1 GCA_026785875.1 Chamaesiphon sp.
AGTAATCCAGACATTGACAGTACCAACATCACCCAACTTGAGATCGCCAGTGACAACTAGATTAGCTTCGGGGATGAAAGTAGCAGCATTGAGATCGTTATTGGCAACGGTAAAGTGAATGGCAGTATTACCATCAATCGCAGTACCAGTAATGTATTTACCAGATTTAGCAGTTAAAACAGTGAGATTAGAAGTGAACTTACGCATGATATTTGTCCGAGTACAAGTAAAAGTAGTGGATAAAAAAGGTGAGAGTTTACCAATTGATAAACTCTCACCAAGAATAGACAAGCAGAAATTAAGCTAGTTGAGGGAGAGGAGGAAGTTGTAGATCTAAGACGGTGATAACTGCTTTGGATTTGCGCTCACCAGTCTCTTTGTCATCCCAAAACTCAAAATTTAGATCGCCAACGATCGAGATAGTTACGCCTTTTGCGATTCGGTTAGCGATGGTAGCGAAGTTATCACCAAGGAATTTGAGCTTGTACCAATCGGGAGTATCAGCACCAGTCTTGACTGCCAAGGAAGCTTCAACCAATCGTAGGGAACCAGTACCATCTCTGAGTGGGATAATTTTGGATTCAGCATCAGCACCAACGTTGCCAGATAAAGTAACTTGCATGGGAAATAAACTCCAGATGAATCTATAAAATTTTCATAAATTACTTACATTAGGGTTTATCGCTTAGTAAGCGTAGCCGTTTTAGCAATCGCTAACAGATTTGTCCTTTTTATGGTTCAATCAATCCTGTGGGACAACGTTGTCCCACAGGCTCTGTAAAGTTCGCACATCTACCTCATGACCTTACAGCAAAAAAGTAGCCAGTCCAAAGTGGCTAAAAGACAAATTCGGATTTGTATTGCCAGCAATGCTGGCGGATCTGGTAAAACAACTGCTGCCGTTCATTTGGCATATGCGATCGCTGCCAAAGGATTTAAGGTGACGATTATCGAATTAGATATTTCTAGTTCCTTGAGTACCTTTACTGGATTGTCCATGAATCCAGAACCACAAGACTCGATCGCGGCTGTCTTCGAGCCAGATTTTGCCGGAAATTACCCACTCAAATCAGTCTGGGCAGAAAAAACCGACAAAATTACCGCCATCCAAGGTGGTGAAGCGATCGAACGGGTAATTCGCGAAATCCCACTCAATTCACGCGGACATTATTTATTGCAAGATCGGCTCGAAGATTATCCCCTAGCCGCCGATGTCATTCTATTTGATACCCCAGCAACTCTAGAACCAATGGGGGTAGTTGCCTTGGCTGCTAGCACTCACGTTCTATCGCCAATTAAGCCAGAGAATAAAGATGCTGAAGGTTTTGCTGGTTTTATCCGGTGGTATTTTAGGCAATTATCAGAATTGAGACTGCGCCCTAAACCAGAAATTTTGGGATTCGTCCCCAATCGGGTAGATTGGGCGGAGACGGCTATGCACCGGAACTTTTTAGGACTTAATAAGCAGGGTAAGCTTCGCACGGATATCGATCTGAGTAATACTCTGCCAGTGCTAATTGAAGAGATGGGCATCCATTGCTTCCCAGCGATTAGGCAGTCTAATTATTATCTCAATGCGTCTTTGGAAAGATTGCCACTTCAGCTTTACCGACCTGGCTGTGATGCTGCCAAAGATTTCGACCCGATTACTGACAAAATTGTGGACTTATTAACCGAGGCATAAAATTTATGGCTGCTCAAACTAAAAAATTAAGTGGATTGCGCGATTCTTTTCAAGGGGCTAGAGAATATCAACAAATCGAGGGCTTACAATCTCAGGTAGAGAATCTCCAAGCTGAAGTCGCTAGGTTAAAGTCACAGGAACTCAATAGTGCCCAGCAGTCTCAACTCGAACTTCAGATCGAGCAGCTCACCGCACAACTAGCGGCTCGATCTGGAGTTTATAGAATTTTAGTAAGTAAAATAGATCGGGATGAAGCTCAACCGCGAACTGTATTTCCCCCAGCTTTAATTCAAGAGCGGGCTGAAAGCCTCCGCACTAAGGGTCAACTCACGCCGATTATCGTCTTCCCCACGGGCGATCGCTATAAGTTATTTGAAGGTGAGTTGCGCTGGCGAGGTGCCCAAAAACTAGCTTGGGAGGAGTTGGATGCTGTGTTTTTAACCTCAGCAGAATCCTGGAATGCTACTGAGATCTTCGAGCGGCAGGTTGTAACTAGTATTCAGTCCCAACGCCTGCACGATCTGGATATCGCCGAAGCAATAATCAAACTTACCGTCGATCGTTATCCCAATTGGAGCGGACGCGAAACTGATATCCCGAAAACTCTTCATACAGCTCTTCGCAAGATGGAACGAGAAGGGACTGCTCCAGATTTTAACGCTCTCAAAATTGCCGATCCCCAGACTCAAAAATTATGGCTGGATAGTCTAGAGAACAAAGATGAGGAAAAACAAATTTTCCAGACGATCTTGGGCTTACAACTTCATCCTGCTAGTATTAATAAGCATATTCTCCCTCTCCTCAAAGTGGCAGATGATGTGAAGGCGGCGATTAGAGAGTATGGAATCGAAGGTAGCAAGGCAAAACAAATCGACAGACTTACTCCTGAATATCTGGGACAGTCAGATGAAGATGCTTTGAAAATTAGATCTGAGTTAATTCAACAAATAACTGAGGATAAATTATCTTTAATTGAAACCAAACTTTTAATTGAAGAGATCGTCGATACTCATGCACCCACTCCTGTAACTAAACCAGATCGGGTCGTACAAGTAACTGGGAAGGTTAATAAGTTGCTAGCAGAGATTGAGACTGCCCAAGAACTAGCCGACCTCGAACGTGCGCTCAAGGAGATCCAAAAAGCTCTGAAAATCAAACGTTCCGAGCTTCAGCAGCCAACTTGACATCCAATGACATCAATCGATTTTACTTGTGGGACAACGTTGTCCCACAGATATCTGGTGGTTAATCAATCCGGCTATTGTGTGCTATTTCTCCATAAAATTCAGTCGTGAATGTTTCTAATAGATAATTCTAATTCCAGTTGTTGATGCAATTCCACTGATAATCGGGGTAATCGATCGAT
>JAJAZF010000325.1 GCA_026785875.1 Chamaesiphon sp.
CAGAACTCTCGCTCGTGGATGCGCGAAGTTGGTTGGAGTACATCACCGGACATATTCCTGGTGCAGAGTTATTCAAACGCGATCGAGTGTTAGCCGAAATTCCTAAAGATCGCTCGATCGTGGTCGCCTGTCTATCCGGTCATCGCAGCACACCCGTTGCCCAATGGTTGGTGGAACAAGGTTATACCCAAGTTTACAACCTCCAAGGCGGATTGATGGCGTGGAAAGGCGCAGGTTATCCAGTGAAAGCGGGTAATCAAGCATAGGGAATAGGGAACTAGGTTCATCAGGAGTTAGTGTTATGTCAAATTTACAATCTGAGCTAGAAACTGACAGAGTTGAGGAATTATCCAGTTTGACTGGGGAAATTATCGACGATCGCGGTGCCCGATTGGAACTCCGCGATCCTAGTGGGGGTGAGTTAGAGTATCCCGAAAATTCTGCTGATGAATCGGATCGATCGATCGAGGAGTCAATACCTGAAACAGGATTTCCACAATGGCTGAAAATCGGGGCGGCGGCGATCGCGGTGGCGGGTGGTGCTTGGTTCTTCCTCAATCGTCCGACTGAGCATCCAGTAGTCGAAACAGCCGCAAATCCACCGATTCAAGTATCCACCCAAGTTGTTAGTCCGCAAGCGATCGGCGGGACACAAGCCCTAACTGGTAGCGTCGAAGCAGTTGAAGCCGTAACTACGACTAGTCGAGTAGTGGGACAGATTATCAGCTTACCCGTCAAAGAAGGCGATCGAGTTAAAGCTGGGCAAGTCTTAGCCAAAATCGATGTCAAAGATCTTAACGCCCAAAGCAATCAAGCCACCGCCGCCATTACCCAAGCTCAAGCAGGTGTCACCGTCGCTCAAGCTGCCGAAACTCAAGCGATCGCGGGTGCGAGTCAAGTCGCCGCCCAACTGAATCAAGCCGAAGCGGGGCTGCAACAGGCGCAAGCTCAAGTTCGCCAAACTCAAGCCCAAGTTCAACAGGCGCAAGCACAATATCGCAATGCGATCGCCAAAAAACAATCTGTGCAAGTAGAACTTGCTAATGCCCAAGTGACCCAAAAGCGGCAAGCAATGCTCCAACAAGCTCGCGCCACCGTCAATCAAGCCCGCGCCCAAGTCCAACAAGCCCGCGCTAGTAAATCCCAAGTCACTGCAAATCTCGACTACGGCATCGTCACCGCCCCCTTTGACGGTGTAGTCACCCGCAGACATAGTTCAGTCGGCGCAATGGCTGGCGCGGGACAACCGATCGTCACCCTGGAAAATACCGCCAAACAACGCTTTAGCGTTGATATCCCCGAATCCTCGATCGCTCAAATCAAACAGGGCGATCTTGTCAAAATCCGGATCGATTCGATTAATCAGGTAGTTGATGGTACAGTCGATCGGATCGTTCCCGCCGCCAATCCCAATTCCCACAGTTTCACGATCAAAATTGCCCTTCCTACCAACACCGCATTAATGTCGGGGATGTTTGGTAGATTAGAACTCCCAGGTTCTCTCCGTCGAGGCATTACTATTCCTACCACTGCCCTGATTCGACGCGGACAACTAGAAGGAGTCTATATCGCGGGCAGTAATCACCAAGCGATTCTCCGGTGGGTGAAAACAGGTAAAGCCCAAAATGGTACTGTCGAAATCGTCTCTGGCTTATCATCAGGCGATCGCGTGGTAACTAGTAATCTGCCTCAACTCAGCGATGGGCAATCAGTTGTCGTAGGGCAATAATATTTGTACCGTAATCAATCAATTCAAACGGTAAATAAAACACTGGTTACTTAAAATGTACACATCAGATTTTTCCCAGAATTTGGTGCGTTATGCTCCTACTGTAAATTTATCGCCTTGGAGTAGGGTGTGTTATCGCGTTAGCGTAACGCACCATCATAAATCTAAATTACAAAATAATAACAAGGTATAATGTCATGAATCCGATCGCGATCGAAATCTTAGGAACGGGTTGTAAAAAGTGTCAGCAGTTAGAAGCTAATGCGAAGGAAGCTGTCGCTGCTTTGAACCTGGAAGCGGCAGTGCTGCACATTACCGACCCGATCAAAATTGCTAAACGCAGTGTTATGTCTACCCCAAGCAGGGATTCCGCTAGGGGTGACGTTTTCCTATCTGATGGCGGCTCCAATGGTTAATGAAGTAGCCACGATCTTAATTTGGGGATTATTTGGGCTAAAGGTGACGCTATTGTATATTGGTTTTGGCGTGGGATTGGCGATCGTGGCTGGATATACGATCGGACTACTGAAACTAGAAAAATGGGTAGAACCATTTGTCTGGGAACTCCAAAAATCCCGTCAAGGATTATCGCTAGATGATGATGTCGAGTCGGACGATCTCACCTGGAACGACCGATTTCAGCAGGGCTGGTTTCAATCTAGTCAAATTGTCCAGTCAGTCTGGCTATATGTGGTCGGGGGCATCGCGATCGGTGCGGGGATTCATGGTTATGTGCCCACCGAATTAGTCGTTCGGATCGCAGGGCCAGGCAACCCTTTCGCTGTGCCGATCGCGGTGCTTTTAGGCGTACCGCTCTATGCTAATATCGCTGGCGTGATGCCGATTACTGAAGCACTGGTGAATAAAGGAATGCCGTTGGGAACAGTGTTATCGTTTACAATCGCTGTAACTGCGCTCTCATTTCCTGAAATGGTCATCCTGAGAAAAGTTCTTCGTCCTCAACTGTTAGCTGTTTTCATTGGGCTGATGACTCTCGGCATTATTAGCATTGGCTACTTGTTCAACGTGCTGCTGGCTCGCTCGATCTAGCCTTCGATCCGATTTTATGGAACGGTTACAAGGAAATTCAGCCACTTGAACCCGAATCAACAAATCAAACACGGCTTTGATATAGCGATCGAGAAAAAAGAGTAAACATTAAACAAAAAATCAAAATTATTGCAAATAGCTTGCTAGCTATGATGGTGACGTTGCTACTCGTCAACGAAGCAAAGAAATTACAAAGAAAGTAGGGAGCGACTATGGATGTGGGGCAAGTGATATGGAATACCATAATTTTAGAATTCTCTGAGATCACAGATTTAGCTCAAATTATCCGCATCATTTTACGCTTCCTGCTTGCCGCGATCCTTGGTGGCTTACTGGGGTACGATCGGGAGGTCAAGGGCAAGGCGGCAGGGTTACGAACCCATATGCTGGTTTCTTTCGGGGCGGCACTCTTTATTCTCGTTCCTCAACAATCGGGAGCATCGATCGCCGATTTAACTCGTGTAATGCAGGGTTTAACTGCCGGGGTGGGATTCATTGGGGCAGGATCGATCATTATGGGAAGTCAGCAAGAGGATGCTAAGGGAGTGACCACAGCGACAGGGATATGGCTAACGGCTGCCATCGGGGTAGCCGTAGGGATGGGACGAGAAGCGACGGCTATTCTCAGCACTCTCTTCGCCTTGGGAATCTTGTCCTTAATTCCTAAAATTGAACGGTTGTTTGAACGCCGTGGAAGAAGATTTTAGGACGATCGCATTGACCTTGCAATAAAAGAGAATCGTAGGTTGGATTGAGGAACGAAACCCAACATAAACCTACGCTTAGTGCAAGCCGCTCAATGCAAGCCGCTCAGTACAAGCCACTACAAGTACGCCAACGCCTTGCTCAACCCAACCTACGAAAAACTTTTGTCAGTCAATCAGGAGCGAGAGTTGACAATCGATCTATTTTATTGCCCACTGTCCACTATTCATTAATATTTGTATCGTAATCAATCAATTCAAACGGTAAATAAAACCCTGGTTACTTAGATTGTGGACATGAGCCAATAGCTAATGATTGGATTGAATAAAACCAGACATTAGGAGTAGATTTATACTCTCATGTTAGTCCATTTTTAAATTGTAAATATTAAAATGTCACCTTCCATTCCTCCATTTTTAAAGCCAGTTTTTCCCCTATTCCATCCATTATTTATGTGGACAATTCTGGCACTAACTCTCTATGCCCTTTACTTAGGAATTCAGATCGTTCGGCTCCGATCGGCTGAAGGGGAAACCAAAACCAAACTCATACAAGGCAAGTTTGCGATTAAACATTATCAAATCGGCTCTGTGATTCTGGCATTAATGGTGCTGGGAGCGATCGGTGGGATGGCTGCTACCTATCTGATTGCCGGAAAGTTGATCTTAGGTCCACATTTAATTGTGGGTTTGAGTATGACGGGCTTGATTGCAATTTCGGCAGCTCTATCACCGTGGCTCAAAAGTGGCGTGCAATGGGCGCGGGTGTTGCACGTCTCCTTGAATTTAATTCTTGTGGGACTATTCGCTTCCCAAGCTGTAACCGGAATTAAGATCGTGCAGAATATTATGAATCCGCCTCCCGCAATAGCGTCTGCGGTGGAATCTGTGCCAAATCCGATCGCGTCATTGATGGATAGTTCCCAGACTGCCAAACCATAGATCTCGCCATCAGTAATGATTAGGGATTTCCAAATCATCAATAATTCCAAAAATATTGGGATTTTAAAATCTATCAGTATTGCCAAAACAGTTTTATGTTTGGAAGTCCCTGATTTATTTAACTGTCAACTGTCAACTGTCAACTGTCAACTGTTAAGGATGGATTCACGCATCAACCATTTTGGAGAAACAAATGGATAACGCTCATATTGTTCCAAGCGAAGTTCCAGACTTATCGCGACGATAACTGCTCAACTTTATTACTGGAGGGACGATCGCCGTAACGATCGGTGCAGCCTTAGTTCCGATCGGGAAATTCTTTGTACCGCCAGTAGAATCAACTGGAGCTGGCGGGGCGGTGATTGCCAAAGATATTTTAGGTAATCCGATTCCCGCCTCTCAAATTCTCGCTGAACCGCCAGGAACCCGCGCCCTCGTCGCTGGATTAAAAGCCGAACCTACCTATCTAATTGTCAACGAAGATCGCGCGATCGACCCGATCGCGATTCTCGATAACTGCACCCATCTAGGTTGCACCTTTCCCTGGAATGGCTTGGACAATCAATTTCAATGTCCCTGTCATGGTTCCCGCTATGCGCCCGATGGTAGCGTTGTCAGAGGTCCCGCTCCTCTACCCCTAAAGATTTTCCATGTTGCCGTCGTTGATAATCGCATTGTAATTTCACCGTGGACAGAAATAGATCCCCGCACTGGAGCAAAACCCTGGTGGGTTTAAGGAGATTCGTCACGATCGAGTATTTTTTCCGTTTAGCAATCGGGTTACTAGCAATCTCGGTTTGGTTGATGCCCCAATCTGTCTGGGCTGCAACTGCTCCGAGTGAATTAGCCAAAGCAGTAGAATCGATCGAAAACCTCGATCTGATGCGGTCTGGTTTAGCTTCTACCCTAGAAGGACAAACCGATCTGCCAACCATGCAAACCATGAAAGAAGTCTGCGCTCCGGTGGGAAGACAGGCGGTGCAATTAAGTAAAGAGAATGGCTGGCAAGTTAAACAAATTGCTAGCAAATATCGCAATCCCAACCATGCACCTGATAATCTGCACTCCAAAATCGCTCTAGCTAAATTCGAGCAAACCCCCGAACTCATCGGCTTTTGGGATCGCGAATCGATCGATGGACAAGATGGTAGTCGCTATTATCGTCGCATCAATATCGAAGCCAGTTGTCTGGCGTGTCATGGTGGAAAAGCCAATCGCCCCCAGTTCGTCACAGAAAAATACCCACAAGATTTGGCGTATGACTTCAAAGTTGGCGATTTACGAGGTATGTACGCCGTATTTATACCCGATCTTCAACAAGCACTGCAAAGCAATCCAATCGATCGATAACCGATGAGCAGGGGATTTAAGCCCCTGCCTAAAAACTTCGCTCTCTTGAAAAGGTGCTTTACTTGCGGCGCACTTCGGACGGGTTTCCCGTCCATGAAGGTGCGACAAGACAGGGGAAACCGCAAGAACACTGGGCGGGGTACCCGCCCATCAGCACTTTTCGCTGTCAACACTTCGACTACGCTCAGTGCAAGCTGTCAACTGTCAACTGTTAAAGAGAAATCATTATGAGCTGTCGAATTCGTCAATTTTTTTCCTGGTTCCTGTTATTTGGAGCTATTTCATTCAGCATTCTCCTGGGGCTGGGAGTTCTCAATCCGCCCAGCGCAGCCGCAGCGATTCGACAATTAGAAGAATCACCAGGGCAAATGGTTTACCAGTCTCGGCAAACACTCAAAGACCAACATGGTCATACCTGGCAAGCGATCGCTTTCAAGCGGATTTTAACCGATGGTAAAGCTAGTTTCGATCTGCGATTGGTGGGATTCCCTGGAATAGTAGAAATCGATCGCGACCAACCCCTCACCTTAACCGATTCCCTGGGAAAAACCCTCACCGCCCCAGATAATTCGAGCAATATGTTTGCGGACACAAACCAGTCCCAACCCCATGAAGGACAATATAACCTTCAGCCCGTACTCGCCGAATTACCGACAGCAATTCCGATCGAATTAATCATTCCAACTACAGGCAATGAACCCGTGAACCTCTCCGTTTCACCATCTGTAGTTCAAGAATGGCAAACCGTAGCTAACCAAAAGTAAAAACTGATGAATACTTGGCAACCCGATCGCCCAGATGGACTTATATTAATCCTGAGAGATTGACTCCCCAGCAGCTTTCCATCCAGCAAAGCTTGGTGGAAAACCCTGGACATTATCATAATTGAGTAGGTGCAACGTCATTACCCCCATCGCGGATCGATAGCCAGTGGAACAGTACAGCACCACAGGTCGATCGGTTGGAATTTTGTTGACATTGCGAGCCAACGTCTGGAGTGGAATATTGGTTGCACCAGGGATATGACCAGCGCGATACTCAGCAGGCTCTCGTACATCCACCAATAATGGTTGACTTTTTGCCATCAAACTTTTTAACTCTTCAACTTTACCGATCGTGTAATATCCATCTGGTATCGTCATCAAATATCGATCGACGGCTGATTCCAATCGCGGAAATTCTTTAGCCGTTGCAGCGGCGGAAGTGGCAATTTCCGCTGCCATCAAGTCTGTTTCCAGGCTGAAAAAGAGGCACAGTGACAAAATTAGTCCGAGCAGTAGAGTTTGGATTGACTCCTTAAACTTCATGAATTTCTCCTTTTAAAATCTGTTGGACAATTTGCACTCCTGTTACGGCTTGCCAGCTAAACAAGCCCATCACCACTACGTTGAGCGCAATGTTCACATTGCGAACCCAGTCATGCTTGCGATCGTAACCAATCAGATTCACTGAATCACCAGATGAAAATATAGTTATGTTAAAAAAGTATGACAGTACCCTGTGAGGATCTTGTGAGTCGCTTCAAACAGCATTAGAAACTGGCGATCGAGTGAACTGTCGTCAAATCAGTAATTTCATCGTAGGCGACAAAAAAGCGTTTGGAGAAACGATTTTCGTTCAATTTGCAATCCTTGCTTGATTATACAACTACTTAGCTATATAATGAAGTTAGTAATTGCTCATGAGCACCTCACACTTTAGTCCTAGCATGTCAAGCATGGACAATCTTAACAAATCAGGAATATGATGAAAATTGCCGTTGCTAGCCAACACAAAACCAATGTAACCGGACATCTCGGACATTGCCAGAAATTCTGGATCTACGATGTAGACACCAAAACCATCCAAACCAAAGAACTGTTACAACTCACCAAAGACCAAAGTTTTCATGAGAGTTCCCCCAAGCACTCTCACCCCTTAGATACATTACAGGTAATGATTAGTGGTGGGATGGGACGGGGATTAGCACATCGATTGGAAGCCAAGGATATTCAGCCTATTATCACCCCCGAAACCGATCCAGATACAGCCGTAAATGCCGATCTTGCGGACACTCTGGCGGTCAAGAGCCTAGAGGAACACGACCATAAACACGACCATAAACACAACCATAACCATGAAGCGGGAAGTGAAGTTGGACATGAAAAAGAGGGTGAGTGCGGTTGCAACTCAGTGTAATCATCGATCGACAATACACCAAAATCATGCCCTGATACTGGAAATCTACCGAAATTGAACATGCGGCTGCCACGCAAAAAAAACCTCGCCAAACAACAACACTGGTTAGTTCCCAAAGGAGTTTTGCAACTGATAAATGCTGGAGTTTGGCACTCCTACTGGCGCGATCCTTACCACTTGTTGCTGACGATTTCTTGGTCGAGATTTCTATTGGTTAATGTGCTGATATATGGGGTGTTAAATGCCCTGTTCGCGCTGGCTTATCTAGCAGTTGGTAATAGCATTGCAAATGCTCAACCAGGATCGTTTTGGGATGCCTTCTTCTTTAGTGTCCAAACGCTGGCATCGATCGGTTATGGTGCCATGTATCCTCAAACCGTTTATGCCAATGCGATCGTTACGGTTGAAGCCTTCGTTGGGCTATTTGGTTTTGCCGCGATCGCTGGGGTGGTATTTGCCCGATTTTCTCAGTCTACCGCACGGACGATCTTCAGTCGGAATGCCGTAGTCACACCATACAACGGTATTCCGACGCTGATGTTTCGCACCGCGAACCAGCGTGGCAACCAAATCGTGGAAGCTCACATGCGGGCATATCTATTGCGGAATGAAATCAGTCTAGAGGGTCAGTTTATGCGCCGCATGTATCCATTAAGGCTATTACGCAGCGAGACTCCTAGTTTTGCCCTGACTTGGACAGCTATTCATCCGATCGATGCAGACAGTCCGTTACAGGGACAAACAGCCGAATCCTTAGTGCAACTCAAAGCCCAAATTGTGATTTCGTTGAGTGGGATTGATGAAACAGTAGCTCAAGCCGTTCATGCTCGACATCTTTACCAAGCTCAAGAGATTTTATGGGATTATCGACTTGTGGACATTATTCATGAAACCAAATGCGGTGAACATTATATCGACTTCAAGCACTTTCATGATGTTGTGCCGATGACAATTACATCAGCTCAACCTTTAGATTTTTAAATTAAAATGATTAGTCAAGGAGTAATGATATGAATCAACTTAGAGCATGGGGCTTTTCAGCTAAATGGTGGCGCGGAGAAAAAGGTGAATATTGGGTAATTGGTCAAGTAATTCTCTTTATTTCGTTCATCCTGTTGCCTGTCTATCCAATTATCAATTTAAATCAATTATCTCCTATTTGGAAATATACAGGCTGGGGATTGACTGGTCTATTTAGTCTAATTGGTGTATTGTTATTAATTTGGGGAGGATTAGATTTAGGTACAAATCTTACACCTTTACCGCACCCCAAAGACGATGGAGAATTAGTAACTAGTGGGGCTTATGGAGTGGTTAGACATCCCATCTATAGTAGCGTAATTTTTCTAGCGATCGCTTATAGTTTCTGGCAATGGAGTTTAACCCATGCGATCGGCGCGGTAGTCTTGCTACTGTTTTTTGACATCAAAGCTAGAAAAGAGGAAGCATGGCTAAATTATAAGTTTAATGAGTATGATGCCTATCGATCGAATGTCAAAAAACTAATTCCTTGGCTTTATTAGATGAGGGACAATCCACTGCACATAGGTTTCTTCTGTACGGTAGGAGTAATGCTTGAGGCGGATTGTATCTCCAACCTGATCTAGCAGCTTCTTGAGGGGATTTTGCATAATGTTACAATATGTTGAAAAATTCAGCAGATCCACCTTAAATAGGATGATAGGTGGAATGTTTCTGCTTTTGCATAGGGAGTAGACTGAAAAAGTCAGCCTATCTACCCAAATTTGGGTTAATATGTGAAAAGTTTCCGCCTAATAATAGTTAGGTTTTCAATCACAAATTTTGAAAATGATTCTCTCTAGACATGCAATTGAAGCTATGGGTTACACTGAGTATCCCTCGACTGATGTGATAGAGGTTAATTTTGGAATTCTCAGAGCTTACTCATTGCGGGGAATGGTGTTTGAGCAAGACTGTGAGAAAATGCAGTCAGAAGCGGTATCTTTCTCAGATCATTGTACTGTCGCAATCTCTCAGTCAATTAACAAAGCTTCAAAAATATTAGTTGGAGACATATTTGTTGAAGATGAGGAGAAGTGGTTATCTGACAAGAACGTGAATCCACCTTTCCTCTTAATTTATTTTAGACAGGCTTCTCCACGGGAATTGCGAGGAGGGTATAGACTGGAAAAGGATGGCTGTATTTATACTTATGATGCCTTTCCAGAAAGCAAACAAGAAATTAGGGAGTGGGAAGACGAAGCTATTCCGAGTATCGTAACATCTTTAACCGTTAATCTTTCGACACTGGGATGGCAAGTCGATCTTGTGCCGATAGAGCGCAGTATCTTTGGTATCACAAACAAAAGGCAAACACTTTTCGACATAAAACTTACTGTTAGTGTTAGCAGCTATGTGTCATCTCCAAAAAGTCTTGAAGAAGTTAACACATCATTAGAAAAATCGAAAGGGTTATTGCCCGTTCTAACTAAAGATATGTGTAGGCATTTTTATGCTGCTCTTAATGAACCTGATATGACTAAGAAATTTCTTAGTTACTTTCAATTCATAGAGAGATACACTCACAGCACGTATAAGTCATTGAAATATATTAACGACGCGCAAGAAGCTTTCAATGTGCCTGATCGTGTAAAAGAGCCAGCTACAAAGTTTTTTGAAAATATATTTGTGGATTCAAAAAATTTATCACAACGTTTCCATTGGTGCTCAATACTGGTATGGAAGAAAATTGAAGAGAGTGATGTAGCCTGCTTCTTAGAGGCGAAAAAGATCCGGGATCAGCTAAGCCACGGTGAGCATATTGAAGAATCAGAGTTATCGGTAGACAAGGTAAAAGCCCTGGCACTAAAACTACTTGGCACAAACTAAACATAACAATACCTATGCACGCCGACCGTTGAAAATTTTGATGTAAAGGTGATCTGTGACGGGTGATGGGTAGCGTTATGAGGTTTGTTGGATGCGATCGCATTCTATCCCACTCGATCGCATTTCTAGTGGCGTAATTTTTCTGGCGATCGGTGCATTAGTCTTACTACTATTTTTTGACATCAAAGCTAGAAAAGAGGAAGTATGGCTAAATCATAAGTTTCCTGAATATGATGCCTATCGATCGAATGTCAAAAAACTAATTCCTTGGCTTTATTAAACGAATAATCTCGATCGTGCGTCGCGATCTCTGAAAACAGACATCAAATTCTCGAAAAAAGTTAGTTTATCCAAGAATTAAAGGCACATTAGAGGCTTGTGCCCAAGCAAATGCTAGACGAACTGGTTCCAAATTTCCAATTTGAACATGCACAAATAAACCCCGTGCTTCAACCGATGCAAGATTTCCAGCCAATGGCAAGCGGACAGTTTGGTTCTCCCAAATTAGACCCAATTGTAGCCCGATGTCATAGGGTAACAGATTGACCGTAGACCCACTATCTAGCAGTGCATTCGTGGAGACTGAAAAGCCTTCATGACTCAGAATGATGGGGATTGTGGGTAATGCCTCATCGTCAGAAAAGGGAAACTCGATTGTCTTAGGCATGAATTGATGCCGCTTTGTCATCCTGAATCATCTGCATCAGAATGTTTGCTGCTTCCGTTGCATCGTAGGGCGACCAAACTGGATATTCTGATGCAGAAAAGATGACTTGTATTTCAGCGTCTGGGATTTGTGCGACCAGGAGTTTGAAGAGTGATAATTTGTCTAATTGGCTGAGATTGCTGACCAAAGGAATTAACTCAACGAGAGACATGGTGCAAACTCCTAGATATACCAAGAATGCACTTATTATAATCTAATTGCCCGAAACTGATGAGTCATCACAGGCGTTTCATACTTTGTTTGTCTGACTAAATCCGAACCCGTCGGTTTGAGACAAACTATGTATTCATAGCCATATAGCGATATAATCAATTAAAGGAGCGATTTCCGCGCGCCTCTGGTTTTCCAGCAGCACCAACCATGCACGAACCACAACACCTCAAGCACAAACTTGGATTCGTCGGTAGATTAGCCAAAAACTTCATCGATGCCAAAATTACGCCCCTAATTATCCTTGTCTCGCTCCTGTTAGGCATCGGCGCAACCCTGATCCTCCCCCGTGAAGAAGAACCGCAAATCACTGTACCGATGGCGGATGTGTTCGTGCAAATGCCTGGAGCCAGTGCCAAGGAAATCGAACAGCGTGTCACCTTTCCCCTCGAAAAACTGATTAAAGAACTCCCTGGCGTAGAATACGTCTACTCAACCTCTCGCCCTGGTTCATCTCTAGCGATCGTCCGGTTCTTCGTCGGGCAGAAAACCGAAGACGCGATCGTCCAACTCTACAATAAAGTCTACGCTAATCTCGACAAAATCCCCCCTGGCGTATCCCAACCGCTGATTAAATCACGATCGATCGATGATGTGCCGATTCTCTCCCTGACGCTGTGGAGCGAAAGTGCCAACGCTGCCGAATTACGCCAAATCGCCGCCCAACTAGACGAACAGATCAAACAAGTCCCCAACGTCTCCGAAACTACGATTATCGGCGGACAGAAACGCCAACTGCGGGTAGATTTAGACCCGATTCGCTTAAACAGTTTTGGACTCAGCCCCCTGGAAATTTCCCAAGCCTTTCAAAATCAGAACGCCCAACTTGCCAGCGGCGCAATTAATCAAGGCAATAAATCATTTTTAGTCCGCACCCAAAGCTTCATTCGATCGAGTGAAGATGCCCAAAATCTCGTCGTCGCTACCGTTAATAATCAACCCGTTTACCTGCGAGATGTCGCCACCATCACCGATGGGGCTGAAGAACCCGCCAGTTATGTATTCTACGGACATGGTAAGGCAGACGCACAGGAAAAAGGGAACTCATCCAAAGACGAAACCGATGCCGTGACAATCGCCGTCGCCAAACGCCCTGGCGCGAATGCGATCGCGGTTTCCCATGAGGTATTACATAAGCTGGATAAAATCAAAGGCAATTATCTCAGCAACAATGTCCATCTGACAGTCACGCGGGATTATGGGGAAACCGCCGCCGAGCGATCGAATGAATTACTCGTCCACATGGCGATCGCGGTAGTATCCGTCACCGTCTTAATCTGGTTTACATTGGGTAAAAAGGAAGCCTGGGTAGTTGCTGTTTCGATTCCTGTCACCCTCGCCCTCACCCTTGCCAGCTTTGTCTTTTACGGTTTTACCCTCAATCGGGTGACATTTTTCGCGCTGATCTTCTCGATCGGGATTTTAGTTGATGACGCGATTGTAGTGGTGGAAAATGTCGGTCGGCACATGGAAATGCCAGAAAATAAGGAGCGGCTGCAAGTATCCAGTAATCGCCGTCGCACCTTACAGCAGATCGTTTTAGAAGCCGTCGATGAAGTGGGCAATCCCACAATTTTAGCCACCTTCGCGGTGATTGCGGCGATTTTACCGATGGCGTTTGTCGGTGGTTTGATGGGTCCCTACATGCGCCCGATTCCCCTCGGTGCATCGGCGGCGATGATTTTCTCCGCCTTAGTTGCGTTTATTGTCGTTCCTTGGACTACGGTGCGGGTATTTATGGGTGCATCGGGACAGGGACATGACAAGGAAGAAGATTGGCTCAGTCGGCTCTATCGCCGCTTGATGCGCCCCTTAATTCACGATCGGTTTAAAGGTAACGTGTTTATGACGGCGATCGTCGTGGGGCTGATTGTCGTGGTTGTGGGCTTGGCAGGTTCGCGATTAGTAGTCTTGAAAATGCTGCCCTACGATAATAAGAGCGAATTACAAGTCGTTCTCAATATGCCTGAAGGTACCACCCTAGAGCAAACCGCTAGAGTGACGCGAGAAATGGGGCAATATCTTGCCACTGTGCCCGAAGTCATGAATTATCAAACTTATGTGGGCACAGCATCGCCCTACAATTTTAACGGTTTAGTCCGCCATTACTTCCGGCGATCGGGTACTAATCTCGCCGATATTCAAGTCAACTTCGCCGCCAAAGGGGAACGCAGCCGTCAAAGTCACGAAATTGCCAAAGCGATCCGCCCCCATCTCAAAGCAATTAGCGATCGCTATCAAGCCCGTATCCAAGTTGCCGAAATTCCCCCTGGGCCTCCCGTCCTCCAAACCATCGTCACAGAGGTCTACGGACCCGATTATCCTGGTCAAATCGAACTCGCCCGCAAAATTAAACAAATCTATCAAACCACCGCCGGAATCGCCGATGTAGACTGGTATGTCGAATCGCCTCAAACCGATTATCACTTGATAATCGATCGGACTAAAGCCGCCCTGAATGGGATTACCCCCGCCCAAATCTCGGAAGTCTTGCAAGTTGCCCTCTCTGGGCGAAATGTGGGCTTACTCCACGACGACAACGCCCGCGAAGATATCCCGATTCACCTCCGCTTTAATCAGCAAAGTCGCACCAGTTTAGCAGATCTCCAATCCCTGAAAATCAAGGGGAGTAATGGCAATCTCGTCCCTTTGAATACTTTAATGCACACCGAAGCTACCATCGCCGATTACAGCATCTATCATAAGAACCTCCAACCCGTCGTCTACATTACTGGCGATGTGTCTGGGCGTGTCGAGAGTGCGGTGTATGCGATGCTCGCCCTCCAACCACAAATCGATAATATTAATCCCAAACAACCCATTGATACCTACCTGACATCTCAACCAACTAGTACCGAAAATTACGCGATTAAATGGGATGGAGAATGGCACGTTACCTACGAGGTTTTCCGCGATTTAGGGATTGCCTTCGCTGTCGTTTTAATCCTGATTTATGCCCTCCTCGTCGGCTGGTTCCAATCCTTTGTCACACCACTGATTATTATGGCAGCAATTCCCTTTTCCCTCGTCGGAATTATGCCGGGGCATTGGTTGATGGGAGCCTTTTTTAGTGCGACTTCGATGATTGGTTTTATTGCTGGCGCGGGGATTGTGGTTCGTAATTCGATTATTCTGGTGGATTTTATCGAACTCCGCCTGAAGGAAGGAATGCCCCTGGAAGAAGCAGTAATTGATGCGGGGGCTGTGCGATTTCGCCCGATGTTACTCACTGCGGCTGCGGTAATTGTCGGATCGGCAATTATCCTGACCGATCCGATTTTTCAAGGTTTAGCTATTTCTTTGATGGCTGGGGAAATCGCTTCACTATTATTATCGCGATCGGCTGTGCCGATTCTTTACTATAAGGTTTGGCGGAAACATTATGAGCGTTCTCCAAAACCATTACTGAATTTACCACTGTTAGAATCGGGTGAGTTGGAGACACTCGATCGGGTATAGTTGTGGACGGGAGCAGCTCACTACTGTAACAGGGGCACGATCGAACATTGGGAATTTGTGCTATGGCGGGGATTAAACCCACCTACGCGATCGCCATCAACCCCTAAATGATCTGCAATATCCGCTAAATTAAACCGACACAGCAAGTATACCCATTAAGCTATAACGGCTCCTGCATCAGTGGACGGCAATGCAAAATAAGCGTGAAGATAGCGTTATAATCCGTTTCGTTGCATGCAGTAGTTAGACATTTTTGGTCACGAGCAAACCTATGAAACCAAACTCAAGAATAAGCGCAATAATATAGATTATCATTTCAAGTGTTAATTTAAAGTAATAATTAATTTGCAGCATAAGTGGTATCGGTTTATCTCGGATTCTACTTATCTTTCCTTTAATATAGTCGATGTCATCAACATTTTCATATCGTCTGAGAATATCACTATAACGACGACTGAACTTGCTAAAATGATTCATGCGGCTATCATTACTTTCAAATTGTTTCATATCTCGATATAATTCATTAAGCTCAAGACCAGTCTGATACATTTTTTCTCCGCGCAATGAATAGTTATTTGCTCCGATTAAAAGAGAAAGCATAAGTACAGCTACAGCTAACCCAATAGAAGCAAAATCTATGATATTTTGCTGAAATCGGAGTGGTATTTTAGTAACTATCAGTAATGGAATTATAATTAGACCTAGGGAAAGAAGTGATAAAGTCCACTGAGAAAATGAATTATGAAGTAAAAGACGCTTGTTTGCGGCGAAATAATTTTTTGAAACAATATAAATATTGTCACTTAGCTTTTTGTAATGATCTGTATCATCTTCAGAATTCATATCGGTATTTTTTATCAGTATCCTTGGGTACTACAAACTTAGGTTTCAGTCTAACTATTAATAGGCGGAAACTTTCCACCTATTAACCCAAGTTCGGGTAGATAGACTGAAAAAGTCAGCCTATCCCCCATGCAAAAGCATAAACATTCCACCTATCATCCTATTTAAGGTGGATCGGCAGAATTTGTCTCCTACTCGTAACATTACGCAAAATTCATTCAAAAAGCTGCTAGCTCTTAGCGATCGATCCGCCGAGATCGTTACACCTAAAATATCGTAGCTTATCTAGAACTCATGTTAAGTAGCAATTCGATCGCTAATTTACAGTCGATCTAAATCTCGATCGATCCGAATTGTTGCCAGAACAGCAGCTGGGGGCATTGTCACATGATGTGCCAGTCCCACAGATTTCAATACGGTTCGGTTAAGGGCTGAAAGTAGGTAAAATGGGTGTTGCCATCAGCAGGAGAAAGGCGAAGATGCAACTCAAAGAACTATCCTTGTTTGTACCAACGATTGAATCAGGTAAAATCCTAAAAGCATTGGAAA
>JAJAZF010000326.1 GCA_026785875.1 Chamaesiphon sp.
CCAACGATTGTCTCGACTTTTTCACCTGCTTTGAAGAAGATGACAGCAGGAATACTTCTAATCCCCCAGCCTTTTGCCATAGATCTATTCGCATCGATGTCTAGTTTAAATACTTGAGCGCGATCGACATATTCTTCTGCCAAGCGATCGATTAATGGTGCTAATAATTTACAAGGGCCGCACCAAGTAGCAGTACAATCTATCACCAACACATTTGCTGCTGCTAAAAGCGCGTCAAATTCTGTTTCATCTTTAATAAATTCCGCCATAATTATGTAATATTATTTTAAATAAAAAGATCCACTATTTGGCAATCCTACCATGCTTCGGCAGCAAAGCTCTACTAAAGATCCTTTACAAGGGCGATCGGTCGGAGCGAGAATAGAGAGTCAGCATCAAAGATGTACGGCGTTGATTGGTTGTGAGTGGGATTGGGCGGGTTTTATTTACAGTTAATTGTAGAATCGAGAATTATTAGCATAAATCCGCCCCTACAATGGTCTATAATCCTGACATTTATCATCGCCGATCGATTCGACTTGTTGGATATGATTATTCTCAATCGGGTGCTTATTTTATTACCATTTGCACTCACGATCGAGAATGTATCTTTGGTGAAATTGTCGATCGAGCAATGAATTATAATGAATTGGGTAATATTGCTCTATCGCATTGGCAGAATTTAGCAAGACATCATCCGAATATCGCAATAGACAAATCGGTCGTGATGCCAAATCATCTGCATGGGATTATCATCATCCATGAATCATCAAAACCGATATCTGAAATAATTAGAGGTTTTAAAACATTTTTCGCCAGACAAATCAATAAATCACTGGATAGAACAGGATGCCCCCTATGGCAAAGAAATTATTATGAACATATTATCAGAAGTGAAGATGAATTAAACAATGTCAGACAATACATTTTAAATAATCCTGCCAATTGGGACGAAGACAAAAACAACATCAACCTGTAGGGGCGGGTTTATGCTAATAATTTCGATCGGACAATTAACTGTTAACAAAACCCGCCCAACCCCACCTATTAATGGGGAGGGTGGGTTTTGTGTGCCTACGGCAGGCTACGCCAACGAGATTGCTGGTATTAAGTCGTATCGATCGCATAAACCCACCCCTACAATTGGCTAGACTTGTGTGATGACCATAGTTTAACCATCGATCCGTTTGAGGAAGAGAATGGATATCGATCGCTGCTGATTAGGTTCGATCGAATCCATGTCAAAATATTGGATCTGTAGGGGTGGGTTTATGCTAGTAACTATCGCTCCTGCAATTAACCGTGAACAAAACCCACCCAACCCCACAAGCAATACATCAAATGCGATCTCATGCGATCGATTACTGGTGAGGAGGGTGGGTTTTGTTCGAGATTGTTGGTATTAAGTCAGATCGATCGCACAAACCCACCCCTACAATTGGCTAGACTTGTATGATGAGATCGATATGTTTGATGAAGAGAATGGATATCGATCGCCGCTGATGAGGTTCGATTCTCAAAAGCGAGAGGCTACGCCAACGAATTTAACCCAACTCAAAATCTTAGAACCAGCCCAAACCCAGACAGTGACCAATGCCCACCCTACGAACTCTACAGATTCTTGAAATCGGGTGATAAAGCTCACAGCAAGCTGGATATTTCAAAAATACACCAAATGATGTATGTAAAAGGACAAGCTAGATGAACAAAATCTCCACAGTTATAATTATCTTTTCCATTATTATGTTTAGTTCTTTAATATATGCTAAACCTTCTCAAGCTGGAGGACGCTGTACTGAATCATGCGTAAAAGTTGCAGCAGAGTTTTTCAGGGCGACCTATAAAGTCGATCATAATGATGATGGCTCTGCTAACGGATCTAACGGAACAGGATGGTTGTGGTTATTGGGAGGATTTGGATTGTTCGCTTGCTTTGGAAATAAAGACTAATGCAAGCAATCAGTTTTGTAGGGTGGGCAGTGCCAACCCTTTCAACGCCAGCATTATTTACATTGAATATACTCGATTCTCTGAACGAGAGGCTACGCCAACCAACCTAACCCAAAATCCTAAAACCACCCCAAACCCATACAGTAAGCACCTCCCACTCATAAACCCCTATCCCCTCCCTTTACAACCCAAACCCAGAGAGGGAAAATAAACCTAGTACGATCGAGGAAGAAGTAACGTGAGTCAGCAATTTGACTATGATTTGGTAATTATCGGCGCAGGAGTAGGCGGACATGGGGCTGCGCTTCATGCGGTGAGTTGTGGGCTGAAGACTGCCATTATCGAAGCAGGGGATATGGGTGGGACTTGCGTGAACCGTGGTTGTATCCCCTCCAAGGCACTGCTGGCGGCTTCGGGCAGAGTGCGGGAAATGAAAAATGCTCATCACCTCAAGGCGATGGGGATTCAGGTGGCGAATGTGACATTCGATCGAGAAGGTGTCGCCGCTCATGCGAGTAATCTGGTGACGAAGTTGCGCGGTGACTTGACGAATAGTTTGACGCGGTTGAATGTCGATGTCATTCGCGGGTTTGGGAAGGTGGTTGCGTCGCAGAAAATCAGCGTGACGACACCGGAAGGGGAGAAATTTATCACCGCTAAGGATGTGATGATTTCTTCGGGTTCGATTCCGTTTGTACCGCCAGGAATTGAAGTTGATGGCAAAACGGTATTTACGAGCGATGATGCGATTAAATTAGAGACAATCCCGCAGTGGATCGCGATTATCGGTAGTGGTTACATCGGGTTGGAATTTTCCGATGTATACACAGCATTGGGTTCGGAAGTGACGATTATCGAATTTCTCGACCAATTGATGCCGGGATTCGATACTGATATCGCTAAACTTGCCAAACGGATTTTAATCGATCCGCGTGACATTGATGCGCGATCGAGTCTCCTTGCCAAGCGGGTAATTCCTGGTTCGCCTGTAGTCATCGAACTAGCCGATGCCAAGACGAAGGAAGTTGTCGAAATCCTAGAGGTCGATGCTTGCCTCGTGGCGACGGGGCGGATTCCCGATACCAAAAATCTCAATTTGGAGGCTGTAGGGGTCGCCCTCGACCGCCGAGGCTTCATTCCGGTGAACGATCGATTGGAGGTCTTAATCGATGGCGTACCCGTGCCGCATTTATGGGCGATCGGTGATGCTACAGGTAAGATGATGTTGGCTCATGCGGCTTCCGCTCAGGGGATTGTCGCGGTAGAGAATATCTGCGGTCGATCGCGCGAGATCGATTACAGTAGTATTCCAGCGGCGGCGTTTACTCACCCAGAGATTAGTTTTGTGGGGATGACGGAGACGCAAGCGAAGGAAGCAGGTGCGGCTGGCGGTTATGAGGTGGCGGCGGTGCGGAGTTACTTTAAGGGTAATTCTAAGGCGATTGCAGAAGGTGAAGCGGACGGGATGGCGAAGGTGATTTACCGGAAGGATACTGGTGAGGTGTTGGGGACGCATATTATCGGGTTGCACGCTGCGGATCTGATTCATGAGGCTTCTAATGCGATCGCGCAGCGGAATTCGGTGCAGAATTTAGCTAGTTATGTTCACGCTCATCCTACTTTGTCTGAGGTATTGGATGAGGCGTACAAACGCGCCGCTGGGGTTCATTAATCTGGATTTGGTTTAGCTGTTTGGGGTGCCTGTTGTGGGTGCCCTTTGTTTTTGGGTATTATAAGGTGATGGGTTATAGGGATGCTCGATCGTGATTGAAGAAGAGTTAGAAAAAACAATTGAGAAGGCGAGGGTTGCTCGATCTAAGGTACTAGATTTAAGAGGATATCGACTTAAGGACTTACCAGAAAGTATCGGAAATCTTACCAATTTAACTGAGCTAAATTTGTATTCCAATCAACCAATTAGCCTTCCAGAAAGAATCGGTATCCACTCAACTATAAGTGAGCAAATTTCAGACTATCAACTTACCAATTTACCCGATACCATCAAGAATCTGACGAATCTAACCGAACTTAATTTAACAGTCCATCAACTCACTACTCTACCAGACAGTATCGGCGATCTTTGCAATTTAACTTGTCTAGATCTACGTGGAAATCAACTCATTCGTCTACCAGAAAGTATCGGCGATCTTTGCAATTTAACTTGTCTAGATCTACGTGGAAATCAACTCACTAGCCTACCGGAAAGTATCTGTAATTTATCTAATCTGACTAAACTAAATTTACTTTTGAATCAACTCATCAGTATACCAGAGAACGTCGGCAATCTCTCTAATCTAACTTATCTAAATCTGCGGAGGAATCAACTTACAAAGTTGCCAGAAAGCATTGGTAATCTTTCTCGGTTAACTTTCCTAAATCTGTCGGTTAATCATTTTGCTGGAATATCAGAAAATATTGGTACTCTTCTTAGTCTACATACCCTGGATTTGTCAAGTAATAAGATCGCTACTTTACCAGATAGTATTGGTAATCTTTCTAATCTAATCAGTCTTTATTTCAGCGGCAATCCTCTCATCGATCTACCGGATTTACAAAACTTATCAAAATTAGCACCTATTGAATTTAATGGTGTCACTTTGATGGCTAGATATTATACTAATATTAAAAACTGGAAATCTGAATGGTTATTAGATGAAGAAAATGTGGAAACAAGACAGAGATTAATTCAACAGATTGGTTATGAAAGAATTTGTCAAGAATTGGGTGCGATCGAACTAGATAAATGGAGAGAGTATCATTTACTTAAAATAGATGATGTAGGGCGGTTTATAATTCCAGGATGGCAAGGCTCACGTGGTGGAAACATTGTAGAGCCGATGATATTACTCAAGATGACTTGTCCATCGACAGGACATATCCATATCCTGCGGGTACCGCCAGAAATGACCAGTGCAGAAGCAGCGATTACCTGGGTAAATCATGGCATTCATCCTGACGAATTCGCCGTGCAGACATGAATCGATAAGAGAGTTTATTGGTTCTGATGCGTAGATCTCAATCCCCCTAAATCCCCCTTTTTAAGGGGGACTAAGAGTAAGAGTCTTTATTTCTTAGCCCCCTTTTTAAGGGGGTTGGGGGATTTAGATCTATGCTGTGCAGATAGCCTGTTGGTGCGATCGATCGAGATGTTCGATTAGATCGATTAGAATTACCAAATTTTTGCTAGGTTCAAGATAAATTCTGGCATTACTTCACTACAGTCGATCGATATTGGCAGTTCTAATATCTCAATATCTTGCCCAATACGATAGATTTCCACCTGCTTGTTTTGAGGATTAATCAATAAACCCATCTTTACGCTCAATCTTTGATATTCAAGCATTTTTACTTGCAAGGGTTTCAAATTATCGCTACTAGAACATAGCTCAATCACAAAATCGGGAACCACCGGAATAAACCTGTTGAGACTAATCCCCTCCAGTTTCGACTTTTCGATCCATGACACATCGGGGGAAGGTTTGCCGCCACCCATACCCGTGAAATCGTAGCCAGTTGAAGAGTCAAAAGCTTCGCCTAGCATCGTCTGGCGGTTCCAATACCAAACTTGTCCACCCAAGTCTAAGTTTTTCTTGCCAGTTTCACCAAATGCTGGGGGCATCACAATTAATTCTCCATCTTTGGTCAATTCTAGGCGTAGATCGGGATTCTTCAGGCACAGTCGATCGAACTGTTCGGACGTAACGTGAAGAGTTGTATCGCTAACATCGAGTAACAATGAGTCGATCGCAGGGGTAAAAGTCGAGAGCGTCATATCACCTCGAATGCTTACAGCAATTAGCTTTGGTTTATTCAATTATATCGCGTTGGCGTAGCCGCGCCGCGAGGCGATCGCCAATGGGTTCGCTCGCCTCGCAGCGCAATTCGGTACAGAATTTAGCTAGTTACGTTCACGCTCATCCTACTTTGTCTAAGCGGTATGAGTCTTAAATCGCGATCGAGTCATTCCTATTCGTGTTACAGATCGACAGATGCGCAGGCATCCACCGATTGACGATCCAATTCAAACTAGTACTTGAGTCACAAACCCGATTAAAATTAGTGAAGCGATCGCCCCCCAGAGATAATACCGCTACAATAAGAATAGTAAAAACTACTTATAACTATCGATCGTGCGTGCAAAGGTTCTAGCTTGGCTCAATGAAAATGTCCCTCCCAAACGAATCGAGCATATACTGGGAGTAGAGCAGATGGCGATCGAACTTGCCGGACATTATCAGCTAGATCTTGACACAGCCGCGCAAGCTGGATTGATGCACGACTTGGCAAAATACTTTAAACCCAAGCGTCTATTGGAACTAGCACAAGCCGAAGGACTACCCATTGATGAAGTGGATTTAGCTGCACCGCATCTATTACACGCGGATGTGAGCGCGATCGTCGCCCGAAGAGAATTTGGAGTCACAGATCCCGAAATCCTCCACGCGATCGCCGATCATACATTGGGTAGACCAGGGATGAGTCCGATGAGTTGTATCATATTCTTAGCCGATACGCTCGAAGCTGGACGCGGCGATACGCCAGAGTTGCAATCCCTCCGCCAACTGAGTTATCAAAATCTATATAAAGCTGTCTGGTATGCCTGTGACTATTCACTGGAGTATCTACTCTCTACCCGTTGTCTGATTCATCCCCGCACGATTCTGACTCGTAACTGGGCGATGACAATTAGTTAGGCTTTAGGCTTTCGATTTACTTCTAACACCTAATATCTAATACCTAACACTTAACATTTAACACCTAACACCTAATTGAATGACTGAAACAGCAACTTTGACAAATATCCAAACTGACTACACGATCGAACAATTAGCATTTCTCGCGGCTGATGCAGCAGACGATCGCAAAGCTGAAGACATGCGATTGATCGATATTGCCGAAGTGTCCACGCTTGCTGACTACTTACTGATCGTCACTGGCTACTCCAAAGTCCAGCTCCGAGCGATTTCTGGTTCGATCCTCGACAAACTTGAAGAAGATTTCCACCGACTACCGTTGCGAACTGAAGGTCAAAATCAAGGTGGTTGGATCTTACTCGATTATGGCGATTTGATCGTGCATATTATGATGCCAGAACAACGAGAATTTTACGATCTTGAAACTTTCTGGGGTCATGGTCAAACGGTAACATTACCACAACCACAAGCTTCATAGACCAATGCGATCGATGAGTAATTCTACTTCTTTTTGTCCGGTTCCCAAAGAGCAGCAGCCAATTAATGAATACCAAGAGTTACAGACTTCTTGGTTTTTTGGTTGGGTGAAATTAGAACCCTCTAGATATATTGCTAAGTTAGTTTGGGTGGGATTTTGGAGCTTAATAATTACCGCTCCCCTGGCTGCGGCAAGTTTCCCGATCGCCAGATACCCGATTCAATTTGGGTCGTGGGCGATCGGTGGTAGTTTAGTATTTGTAAGTCTAGCTGCCGTTAGACAATATCTGGGTTGGATTTATGTCAAAAATCGGTTGTATGGCGAATCGATTTTTTATGAAGAATCTGGTTGGTATGACGGTCAAACCTGGATTAAAACACCAGAGATATTAACGCGCGATCGATTGTTAGTCAGCTATGAAATTCAACCAATTCTCAAACGAATTAAATTGACCTTTGTAACTTTACTAGGAACAGCCTTTTCTATTATTAGTTACTGGTTATTATTTATCAAATAACGATCGAGATCTGTAAAATCTATTCTCACGCTACCGCAAATATGGTAGATTTTCAGGATCGGAACACATCACAACTAACTAGCACCAAGCACTAATGGCTCAACGTACCAAGGCACCAGCAATTACCGTTCGCTTATTGCGAGAAGGAATCATCGAATCCGTTCATCATGTTCAAGCGGTGGTTTGCGATAGCCGTGGGCGCGTTTTGTCAGTTGCGGGAGATGCCGAACATCCGACATTTATTCGATCGGCTCTCAAGCCATTTCAAGCGATCGCTGTCACTAGTAATGGCATCCTTGAACGCTATCAGTTAAGCGATCGAGATTTAGCCATTATGTGCAGCTCTCATAGTGCCGAAATCATCCACACCCGTCAAGTTTTCAATATCCTGTGGAGAGCTGATATCGATACTAATGCCCTGAAATGCCCGATTCCACCAGGAAAAACTAGCCCGCTCGAATATAACTGTTCGGGCAAACATGCTGGAATGTTGGCAGTTTGTCGCGCTCACAATTGGCCGCTGGGTAACTATCTAGAGCGCACTCACCCCGTGCAAAAACTAATTTTGAGTAAATTTGCCGAAATTCTCAAAATGCCTCCAGATGAGTTTATTGGGGTTCATGATGATTGTGGCGCACCTGTATATCTCATGCCGCTGGCGCAAATGGCAACGCTGTATGCTTATCTCGCCTCTGGTGAGAGTCTAGATCTAGAACGGATCGTCCGAGCGATGACTCATCATCCCGAACTGATCGCAGGTACGGGTAAATTTGATACCCAACTGATGCAGCTCACCCAAGGCGAGTTGGTGAGCAAAGCTGGAGCCGAAGGGATTCAATGTATCGGTAGAGTTGGCGAAGGTATGGGTTTGACGATCAAAGTTACCGATGGCGCGAAGCGTGCTAAATATGCCGTAGCGATCCACCTGCTCCATCAGATGGGCTGGATTACACCCGCAGTCTCCGAAATTCTCACCGAGCAATTCTTATCGATCGGTACTTATACTCGTTTGGAAGTAACTGGGGAATTAGCTATGGTTTAGGGAAACTCTTGTTGAGGGCGAAATTTATGAGCGATCGATCGACAGTGGATTGATTAAGTAATGAGTAATGAGTAATGAGTAATGAGTAATGAGTAATGAGTAATGAGTAATGAGTAATGAGTAATGAGTAATGAGTAATGAGTTCGTTGTCGATCCATGAATTCACACTCCGGATCGACAACGATCGCACATGCAGACGTTGGATATAGACCCTTGTTACTTGGTATAAATCAGGCATTTCGCCACGATTGGAGCGTGCTGGTGATAGTTTAGATCGATCGAGTATTTAGATTGATTAAGGGCATTGCTGAATTCAGGGATGATTTATTTTAGAGACAAACCCTGAAATTTAAGGTAGGGGCAATTCATGAATTGCCCCTACCTTAAATTTTGAGGCTATTTCATACTGCAATTCAGCAATGCCAGATTAGGTTTACAGATTTTTATCATCTCAAAGATCGACTAATCTATTCTGGTTTGACTGTGATAACTCCATACGCGCTAGGGGAGAGATAGTGACGCGCAGCGAGTTGGATCGTTGTCGCATCCAGAGATTGGATTTGTCGGGGATAATTTAGGGCTGGGGTGAGATCCCCGACTACCGATTGATAATAACCGTAAAGATCCGCTCGATCGCTAGGTGTTTCCATCCCAAATATATACCGATTGGCAACTTGACGGCGGATCCGGGCGATTTCGGCTTCAGTCACGAGGGTAGTTTGGAGCTGAGAAATATGCTGGCTAATAATTTTCTCGACTTCGGATAGATTTTCACTCGGTAACTGGGCACTGAGATAAAATAATCCCTGAATCCGGTTGCTCATATTACTAACGCTAATATTATTTACCAGTTGGCGTTCTTCTCGCAATTCCTTCACCAAGCGGGATGTGCGTCCCGAGCCGAGAATAGCCGCGAGGATGTCTAAAGGGTAAGTTTCAGATAAATCCATCAAGCCAGGAACGCGCCACACCATAATCAATCTTGCCTGTTTGAGACTAGGATCGATATGCTTTTGGCGGACTACTCGTGTAAATGCAGGTTCGGGAGTAGGATGAGATTTTTTACCGACAAATTCAGCAGTCGGCATACTGCCACTTTGAGACGCAAAACCATCAGCGACGATATTAATCAATTCATCTACAGGTAGATTGCCTACAGCTACCGCAGTCATCGCTGGAGGTTGATAATTAGTAGCATGAAAGAAGCGCATTTGCTGGGCGGTAACACCCTCAATCACGGCTTCTGGACCCAGCACCGGACGACGGTATGGTAACTTGGCAAATGCGACCTCGATCGCCTGTTGATAGATGCGACGGGATGAACTATCCTGAGATCTGCGAATCTCTTCGAGTACCACCAATTTTTCTCGTTCAAAGTCGTCATTAGGGATGCGCGGATTGGTAACTACATCGATTTGCAGTGGAGCCAGTGCCGCAAAATCTTTGGGCGCAGTGGTGATGTAGTAGTGCGTATAGTCTTGACTCGTTGCCGCATTAGTTACCGCACCACGCTCTTCTACTAGTCGCTCAAATTCACCCGCAGCCAGTCTGGATGTCCCTTTGAATACCATATGCTCCAAGAAGTGAGCCATCCCGTTAATCGCATCAGTTTCGAGGAAAGAACCTACATTCAGATAGATATTCAGATTTACCGCTTCTACAGGCATCTGCTCGGCAATGATAGTCAATCCATTGGGCAATGTGTGAACTGTAGGATGATTGAGCGTGCTAGTCACGGCGATTGTGCTCCTGTTGAATAAGGCGAATGGATATCTATCATTTCCCTCAGTATAGTAGACCTAGAGATTTCACCAGCCAATGATGGATGAAAAGCCGATCGATCGCACAGCTTCTGAGTCCAGATGAGCGTTAGATATTCGTCACTGATTGGGAATACTGATATTTAGTACCATTTATATTCAAATTGCTATCTCGTACTACGAAGTGAGTGATATCGATCGAACACCAAATTATATGCTCAATCTTTCACGATCGCTCGGACGCTGGGAATATTTGTGGCGCAAACAAAAC
>JAJAZF010000327.1 GCA_026785875.1 Chamaesiphon sp.
AGGACATAAACTGTAGGGGTGGGTTTATGCTAGAAATTTCCGCACTGCACCGATAGCCTTAGAACAAAACCCACCCCAACCGCCAAGGCGATCGATCTCGTTTTCCTGATGTCCTAATGACCTTGGCGGTTGCTATAATAAAGCATTATTAATTAGTTGATAGTTGATACTTGATAGTTGATACTTGATAGCGAGGTGGGGGATTTCAACCCCTGTTCTTTGTTAATTGATTGGCGATAAGGACTGTCATTTTGCAAGGCGATCGCGTAGCTTTCTTTCCTAAAGATACTACCTATTACTTGCACTTTACCTTTTTACCTTTGCCACCATGTGCAGCATAATAAAGTAAAATCGGTACATCGAAGACCATAGTATCTACTTCACTATTATTTAAAGCTGTAAAAGTTTCATCGATTTGTACTTTAGATACGGGGTTGATTGTGCGCCTAAATTACGATCGAATTGTGAACTCAGAATTTAAAATAGACACAATTCAAATTAACTGAAGTAGCCATCTCCGAGCAGGATTGAGAGTAGGGGTAATTTATCAATTACTCATACTCTCAATTACGACAAGCATTTACTGTTTTTTTGAATACTCAGAGCCACAGCTTCAGCGACTTTGATCCCATCTACACCAGCAGAAAGAATACCCCCAGCATATCCAGCCCCTTCACCTGCGGGATACAAACCTTTGGTATTGAGACTTTGATAGTCGTCCCCACGCTTGATACAAATCGGTGATGAAGTGCGGGTTTCCACGCCAGTTAGTACCGCATCGTGCATGGCAAAACCATCGAGCTGTTTGTCAAAAGCGGGGATAGCTTCCCGAATCGCCTCGATCGCATAATTGGGCAAACACAAACTCAAATCGCCGAGATTTACACCTGGTTTATATGATGGCTTGACAGATCCTAATTGCACAGACGGCACCCCCGCCAAAAAGTCACCTACCAGTTGTCCTGGAGCCTTGTAGGTACCACCTCCCAACTCAAAAGCCTTCTCCTCCAAGCGACGCTGAAATTCAATTCCAGCGATCGGACTACCAGGATAATCCGCTGGTGTAATCCCGACAACGATGCCACTATTAGCATTTTTCCCGCTGCGCTCGTACTGGCTCATCCCATTGGTAACAACTCGCCCCACCTCTGACGTAGCGGCGACAACTTGCCCTCCAGGGCACATACAAAAGCTGTAAACCGATCGACCATTATTGCAATGATGAACCAAGCTATAATCAGCCGCACCGAGCATCGGATGTCCCGCCTGAGATCCCAGTCTACATTTATCGATCACTGTTTGGGGATGTTCGACACGAAACCCGATCGAGAAGGGCTTGGGTTCGATGTATACCCCAGCGTGATGGAGCATCTCAAAGGTATCGCGGGCACTATGTCCGACAGCAAGCACCACATGGTTGCTAGGGATATATTCACCATTTGCCAGGGTAACGCCGCAGACTTGCCCATCTTCGATCTGAATATTTTCTACCCGACTTTGGAAGCGGATTTCGCCACCGAGAGATTCGATCGTGTGGCGGATATTTTCTACTATTTTTACTAATCGATAGGTGCCGATGTGGGGTTTATTGATGTAGAGGATTTCTGGTGCAGCACCAGCACTAACCAGTTCCGCGAGGACTTTGCGCCCGTGATGCTGGGCATCTTTGATCCGGCTGTACAGCTTACCATCAGAAAAAGTCCCCGCGCCGCCTTCGCCAAATTGAGCATTGGATTCTGGGTTGAATTTTGCCTTGCTCCAGAAGCCAAAAGTATCCACAGATCGATCGTGTACCGCTTTACCGCGCTCTAAAATGATGGGACGAAATCCCATCTGTGCCAATAATAACCCCGCAAACATCCCACATGGCCCACAGCCAATCACGATCGGACGTTGTGCTATTTTAGTAGCTGTTTGGGTAACATAACGATAGCTAGTATCGGGAGTCGGGACAACGTGAATATCTTTCTTGAACCTTTGAAGTAATTGCTGCTCTCTAGTCGTCTCGACATCGATAATATAGACAAATGAAACTGCGCCACGCTTACGGGCATCATAGCTACGTTTGAAGATGGTGTAGCCAATTAGATCCTTAGGAGCGATCGATAGTTTCTTGAGAATAGCCGACTGAATATCTGCTTCAGTGCGATCGAGTGGGAGTTTGACTTCAGAGAGGCGGAGCATGAACGTTTTATCCTGGACGGTGCGGCAAAATCTACTATCCTTATTCTGTCACAATGGTTAGAGTTGCTGCATGATGCTACTCAAAACAAGATATGACTAACTCTCGATCGCGCGTTCGTGAATTATCTACCGCAGCCTATAGTAGAAGCGACTATACAGGATGGTTTGAAACTCTATATGCTGAAGCTCAAGGAAATCTCGATGCCATTCCGTGGGCCGATCGATCTGTCAATCCGTGGCTGCTAGACTGGACGAAAAGATCCCAATTAAACCTCCAAGATTTACGGGTATTAGTTGTTGGCTGTGGGCTAGGTGACGACGCTGAATATCTCGCTGGACTCGGTGCTAAAGTAACAGCATTCGATCTATCTCCAACTGCGATCGATTGGTGTCATCAGAGATTTTCCACATCGCAAGTCAATTATCAAGCCATCGATTTATTTGCCGCTCCAGCCGAGTGGAAGTTTGGTTTCGATCTGGTTATTGAAATTTATACCATTCAAGCACTACCTGCAAATATTCGCCCAAATGCGATCGAGTGCATCGGTAATTTTGTCGCGCTCAAGGGTAAATTATTAGTAGTCTGTCGCGGTCGCGATCCTGAAGACGCTTGCGAGAATTTACCCTTTCCACTTACCAAGGATGAGTTAAATAGATTTGTCGATACTGGGCTGACGCAGCTAACTTTTGAGGATTCGATCGACCACTTCGATCCTACTCCAGCTAGACGGTTTCGGATTGTTTACGAGCGATGATCCAGCGGAAAAGCTACACTAACTGATTAATCAAATTTTTCTAGCAGCATCTAAAAATGAAATTACCCCATCTTCACATTGAAGACAGGATAATTAGGATAGCCTCGATCTCGCTGAGATGCGATCGAGAATGAATTAATGATGTTAGTGAATCTATCTATTTAGCAAGGATAGAGAAACCACTTAAAACTGGAATATTGGCTACCAACAAGTAAGCAAATGCTGCACCACCAAGTCCGCCGATTAAGAAGCCAGAAGTAAATTCACTCCAGCCTTTACCATCCTTGATATTTGTAGGTGGATTTGATGCGGCTACGCTGGGTAGTGGAGGTGGTGGGCTGACCATAGCATAAATAGCTAGACAAGCAGTTAAAATCACCACTAATCCGGCTGTTGAGAGCAATCCGGCTAAGTAAGCTTGCTCGGTATGACGGAGGGGACCCAACAGAGTAAAAGGGCCGAGTAGGAAATAGCCATGAGCCATCCCGACTTCTAAACCACGCCGCTGTGGGGACAAACCATTGCGGTAAATAGGTAAGTTACTGATGAAAGCTTTGACAATACCCAAAGAGTTGACAGGAGTAGCTAGAGTGCCAGCTTCTGGCTTGGGGGTACTGACGACAGATCGATCGCGACTAAGAACCATTGAAGACCTCTCAAAGTAATTAAGGGAACAGGGGATAAGGAATAGGCAAATAATTCGATCTATTCCCTAACATCAAATATTACAAGGGGTGAAATAATAGGTCGGGGAAAAAGAGATTGATCTCAATTAGCAGAAATGCAGTAAATGACATCCAAACTGCTGCTAAAACTGGGGCACTAGATAGAAATCTCAAGAAATTTGGCATGGAATATCTCCAGAATTTAAATTCAATACGAGCGGGTAACGATCGCCGTTATGTCAGCTAATCGATGAATATTGGTATTCAATTGGTAAATTATTCGGTTCTCAACTACATCAATGTAGCCTGTCAACTCGAACTTATACTGTTGGCGTAGCCTCTCATACTGAGAATCTACCCACCAAATTTACCGAGGAGAAACAGTAATCTCATTATCTTTAGCAACTAATTTACCAGAGGTAAATTCACCGATGGCACTAGCTGGCCAAGCGAATCCGCCTAACATGCAAGTAACTGCTAAAGGTACATCGATAATAATTTCTTTGTCTTCAGTGTTGGGGTCTTTTTTGATGGCAATCACGTAGGCCCGACCAACCCAACCAATCCAACCAGCGATGTAGAGAAACAGGATGCCAGGAATCAAGAAGTCGCCCGCTCGATCGAGTCGTCCATCGACGATCAAGTGTGGAAGTCCTTCAGGGCCGCACAGAGCTTGAGCGTAGCGTTCAAAGCGTTTTTTGCCAGATTCGGGATCGCCAGTGGTATTGCGCGCCTCTTTGGCACGTTGCTGAAAGGCTGGAGAGTCGCCACAACGGACGAGTCCGGCTACTTCTGAAGCAGATGCGATCGGCGCAAAGTTAAACCAGAGACAGAGGGCAAAAACAAAAGCCAGCAGTTTTTTCATAGTGATTGTTTCTTTTTATAACAAAACAAGAAGTTTTATTTACAAACAGCTAGATCGGGTTGTCGATCTGCTTTGGTAAAAAAACTATAATAGTCTTTCGGGAGTATGCAGTAATATTTGGCGATCGCTCGCGAAACATCACTGATATGGTAGAGGTTGGCAGAATATCGCCAATCGAGATCGCCCGATCGGCAAGCTATTTGAGTTGGTGCAAGATCTGAATTAACAGCTACACCGCGACGATTGCCAAATTATTTATCTCTGTTTTCATCTTTTAAATTAGCAGCTAATGACAACAGTTTTATCAATTGAAACAAGTTGTGACGAAACTGCGGTGGCAATTGTAAACAACCGTAAAGTTTGCAGCAGTGTCATCGCCTCACAAATCCCCATTCATACTCAATATGGTGGTGTCGTCCCAGAGGTGGCATCACGGCAACATTTATTAACAATTACTGCTCTGATCGCCCAAGCGATCGATGAGTCGGGTTTAAGTTGGACGGAAATTGACGGGATTGCGGCAACTGTCGCACCTGGATTGGTGGGTGCGCTGATGATCGGCATGACTGCGGCAAAAACTTTAGCAATTTTGCACGACAAACCATTTTTGGGCGTTCATCATCTAGAGGGACATATCTACGCATCCTATTTGAGTGCGCCAGCATTGGAGCCGCCATTTCTGTGTTTGTTAGTGTCGGGCGGACATACGAGCCTGATTCATGTCAAAGATTGCGGGGTATATACCGAACTCGGAGCCACTCGCGATGATGCGGCGGGAGAAGCTTTTGATAAAGTGGCAAGACTATTAAATCTCGGCTATCCAGGCGGCCCGAAGATCGATCGATTGGCAAGTCAGGGCAATCCCCACCTTTACCCCCTCCCAGATGGCAATATATCGCTTCCAGGCGGTGGCTTTCATCCCTATGATTCGAGTTTTAGTGGTGTTAAAACTGCGGTACTGCGATTGGTGCAAAAATTGCAAGCCGAGGGGAAAGAATTACCTGTAGCTGACATTGCGGCAAGTTTTCAACATAGTGTCGCGCGATCGCTCACCAAACGCGCGATCGCTTGTGCCAGCGACTATGGTTTGAATACAATCGTCATCGGTGGTGGTGTGGCGGCTAATCGCGGCTTGAGAGCGACATTACAAGCAGCAGCAGATAAGCGGGGGATTAAGGTGTTGTTTCCACCGCTGGAGTACTGTACTGACAATGCCGCGATGATTGGCTGCGCTGCTGCGGAACATCTGCATCGGGGACATACTTCACCATTGGATCTGGGGGTACAATCGCGATTATCGATGATGGAAGTGATGAGTTTGTACGAAAAGGTCTAAACTTTGGCAGACGGATCTGACATGAACGAACATCAGGGGTTTAAATCCTCACGCGCCTTTACCCGATCGTGTTTTGATTAAGTAATGAGTAATGAGTAATGAGTAATGAGTAATGAGTAATGAGTAATGAGTAATGAGTTCGTTGTCGATCCAGGGATTCACACCCTAGATCTACAACGATTGCACATGCAGGCGTTGGCTCTAGACCCAAGTTACTTTGTCAACTGTCAACTATCAACTATCAACTATTTCCCAATACAGAAGCGACTAAAAATCCGATCGAGAACGGACTCGGTGACTTCTTCGCCTGTGACCTCGCCTAATGCTCTAATCGCCTCACGGAGGTCGATCGTCCAGAAGTCAAAGGGGAATTGACTATCGACAGTAGTTAAGACCTGTTGTAGGGCAGCCTGGGCGCGAATCAGTGCTGCTGCTTGACGTTGATTGATGGCGATATCGATATTGGCTGCGTGCAGTTTTCCGCCAGCAACGATCGCCAAAATCGCCGCCTCTAAGCGATCGATTCCCAGATCGATCGCCGCAGCAGTTTCGACGACAGCACTAATGCCTGGTGGTAAATTCAGGTGGTGGCTCACTGTAACGAGATCGACTTTATTGATTACCACGATCGTCGTAATCGGGGCGATCTGGGCGTAGAGTTCTGTCTCTACATCCGTCCAACCGATCTGAGCATCGATCGTCAGTAGCACCAAATCTGCCGCTTGCGCCGCCGCCCGCGAACGCGCCACCCCAATTTGTTCGACCACATCACTAGTATCCCGAATCCCCGCTGTATCCAATACCTGCACAGGAATTCCGCCGACGACTAATCGCGATTCAACTACATCTCGCGTCGTCCCAGGGAGTGGAGTGACGATCGCCCGATCGCTCCGACTCCAAGCATTGAGGAGACTAGATTTCCCGACATTTGGCTGTCCGAGAATTGCCACCTTCAAACCACTCCGCAACAGTTCCCCGCGATCGGCTGTCGCCACAATCCGCCCAATTTCCCCCGCCAATGCCGCTAGTTTTGCTTTGACATCATCTAAGTTCAAAGGCGGTAAATCTTCCTCAAAATCGATTCTCGCCTCAATCTCAGCCAGTAAATCCAATCCTTGCGATCGCAATTGACCGATCGGTTGGCGCAATTTGCCTTGTAGTCCAGCAATTGCTGTCTGAGCGGCGGCGGGAGATAAAGCACCGACTAGATCGCTGATACTTTCCGCCTGAGTCAGATCGATCCGTCCATTCAAAAATGCCCGCAGGGTAAACTCCCCAGGCTCGGCGACTTTTGCTCCATACTCGACACACAACTGGAGAATCTGTTGAACCAGGATAATTCCGCCGTGACTGTGGATTTCGACCACATCTTCCCGCGTATAAGAGCGCGGCGCAAGCATCACTAGTAATAGTGCCTCATCGATCGTCACATCCGTCTCTGGATGCCGCACATAACCATATAAAATTCGATGGCTCTCCCACTCTTGGGTGCCTGGTGTTCTAAAAATTTGGCGGGCGATCTTGACAGCATCTATCCCTGAGAGTCGCACAATTCCGACACTACCTTGTTGGGGGACAACAGCCGTCGCGATCGCTACAATGGTTCCAGTTTGCATAGTTAAGTCAATAGATGAATCTAGCGGTTTTAGCTCGTTTTTGGATAAGATACTAACATTTAGATTGAGTGAATTTGAGGGTAACTAATGGAATATTGGGAGTTTCTAATCCAGCGTCAGGGCGATCGAGGATGGCGACCGATTAGAACAGGTCATCTTCAACTGATGGAAGGCAAGTATCGGCTCATTGCCAATAGTAACTTATTCGATACAAAGATTCAGACTCGCCTCACCCATCAAACGCCAGGTTCGATCCCGCGACGGCACTCGCAATCGTGCAATCAGACTACCAATTCCAGCGGATTACTGCTCATTATCCCTTTTACTCACCTCCATTCAGGGATTTGGCAATTTGTTTGCAGCGGTACGACAACAGCACAGACGGCATGGCATCAGATCCTCAAACTCCGCGTCTTACCACGCACCCCCACACATCCGCCTACTTTTACCAATCCGCTCCAACTAGAGACACTAGCAAATGGAATCGAGTTACAGCAGATAGCACGGCAATTTTCTCATGTCGATCGAGGTGCCGATATCGATCCACCGATTGAGCCGATCGTGCCCATCGAGATCGGCAAACAGGAAAACTGGGCTGATGAACTCGATCGATTATTAGCTCGACTAGAGCGGGATTCAGTAGAGGTTCACCACCAGCGGGCAATTAACGATCGATTACTCGGCACAATTCAACTCAACCAGATTGCCGAGCCACCATTGCAACTGATTGGCTTGAATCGATCGACCTTTTCGGGATTAGTTCCTGGCGATCGACTGACAATTAATGGCTGCTGTAATTTACAGCTTTTAAACGCCAATCTCGTCCAAACTGTAAAAATTGAGAAACTGTCAATTTGTCTGCGTCATCCTCAAACTTCGGAAATAATTACCTCGATCGAACAACCTTTACCCCCAAATCTTGACACGTTCACTTTTAGCGGTCAACTAGAATTACCGACAGAGCCTAAAATCTCCCTCCTACTAGGTGAAGTCAATCTTTACGACAAACACCATATTCAACTCGCATCCAGTGGCTTCACCCTGACTCTAAATCTCAATCCCCTGCACGAGTCCGAGCTGTCATTACTACGACTGTTCGATCTGGGCACAGATCCAGCTACAATGGCTCAAATCAACCAAGAGTTACAAGTAGAAACAGTGACAATTGGGCAACACAACTCGAATTTCCGTCCGCCCGCATCTCCTCCCCCATCTCAAGTGCCTTTCAATCCTGCTCGATCTCCGTCGGTACCGCTGGCTGATAGACGAGCAGCCTCATCCACTCATCCCGTCACACCGATCGAGCCATCCTCAACCAACCACACTCCCAACCCAAATGTGGGCAAAACAGCACCGACTCATCCCCATCAAACTCCCAATACTGACATAACTGACAATCTAGATCTCGATTTTGCTCAGTCTGCTGTTTTTGGCGGAGCCTCCGCTCCTAAGCATCGTCACTATGACACTCGTACTCATGAAAACTTAGAAATAGTTATCGATGATTGAGTCGGTAGGTCTTTGAATCAAAGTAGTCATCAGGCGATCGCTGCCCAGCACATAGGTTTCAGCTACCAGATCCCGACACATTTTGACTTATTAAGATTTACAAACTTTTATCAAATATTTGTGAGCCTTTTTAGCTGACTAATTCAGATAGAATCTAAACATGCAACTCATATTTACAAAGGACTTTTAATTATGGCAGCTTCTTTTCTCCCTACAATCCTCGTCCCTACTGTCGGTTTATTATTTCCGGCGATCGCGATGGCATTTCTATTTGTATATATCGAACGTGACACTATCTAAATTAAGGTCAGTTCGGGAGCGGAAATCAGCCTCAGACTGAAATCGGCTAATAATACAAACACCAACGCGGACTAATCTGTCTAGTCTGTGTTGGTGGGCTTTGCAGTTGTAGCACGAGTGCAAACCCTATCAATAAAACAGCCGGACTAGTCCGGCTGTTTTGTTTAGATAGTAATAAATACTCTTTTGCATTTGTCGATCCATTCCAATATTTAGGATTGGTGAATCGAACTACCCTCTTGATTACATTGACGATCCGATTCCAGCGTAGGAGCCATAAAAGAATAGGCTCACAACACCGATTACACCAATACCAGCAACGGTAGCAACCAGCCACAATGGAATTTTTCCTGGTTCAGACATAATTTTTTCCTCAGTAAAGATCCCAATAGTAATACAAATAAGACTAGTTAGTTAAAGAAGTAACTAGTAAACAGAATCCCGAGCGTGAAGACCATTAATAAGCCTAAAAACAGTGAAGCTCGGTTGAGTTCTACTGGCTGATTATTTGGGTTTGGAGTACGTTCCATAGTTTTATTTTAATCCTATCTTTGAATAAATTGCATGGCAGCGATCGCGCCAATAAAAAATACGCTAGGTACGCCCAGGGTGTGGACTGCTACCCATCTGACAGTGAAAATGGGATATGAGATAGGCTGATTTCCGCCGCCGCTAGTCATGTGTTTGTTCCTAAAATTTAAGGTAGGTTAGTTTAAGGTTTAGTTATCGATGTTTATCTGGTTACTCATTAGCTAACAAGCACCAAAAATAACTTTTAAACCAAGATAAGTAAGCTCGAGATAACTATTTCTTTTGAACGAATTTGTCGAGCTGATTTTTGGAATCAAATCGATCGGAGACGATTGGCAACTCTTGACGAGTCTGAGTAAAGTACTCATCAGGACGAGGAGTACCAAAAGCATCGTAAGCCAAGCCAGTGCTAACAAACAACCAACCAGCTACAAACAATGCAGGGATGGTAATGCTGTGAATGATCCAATAACGAATACTGGTAACGATGTCCGAAAACGGACGTTCTCCTGTGGTTCCGCTTGCCATTTTGTCTATGCTCCTATAGTTAAATATCTACTCATCACAGTTTATCTCTTGACATACCTCACCACTCTAAAAGTGTAGTGATTCCTTGACGCTTCACTGAGATGTGCTATGGTTCACAGTCTTACCTTCTCTCCACGTCCGTTTAGAGCTGGGCGGATGACCCGCCTAGCAGTCTCCCAATGCCCTATGGCGACTAGCTCTAGCTTACCAGAAAGCCGCTCTAGAAGCACGGGGTTTTACCCAGATTTTCAATAAACTTGAAGAAATGTAATGTTTAAATGAGAAATTAGTCTTTAGGCTTTGGGTTTTAGGCTTTAGGTTTAAAACTCATAGCCTAAAGCCTAAGAGGGTGTTTGAAAAGTTATTTTTAATACGCGCAGGTGGTGCAATCCCCCTAATCCCCCTTAAAAAGGGGGACTTTGACCGGATCTGAGCAAGCTTTTTAAGGGGGTTTGGGGGGATTTTCTAGGGTTTAGGCTTA
>JAJAZF010000328.1 GCA_026785875.1 Chamaesiphon sp.
AAACACGCCCCCCCTCCGGTTAATAAAAAAATCCTCGTTAATGTCTTTAGTCCCCCCCCTATAAAACGCGGGCATAATTAAAAAACGCCCCCCGGCGCGCACTTAAAAAATCCCCCGCCCCGGCGGACTTCGCATCACTAGCTGCGACTTCAGTCGTCAGCAGTTCTTAACCGAGAGGTATTGGATCCGATTTTAGTCATCGACGACTCCAGCACCGTGCGGCGTTACGTAGCTGTAATGCTAGAAAAAGCAGGTTATCGAGTCGAACAAGCCAAAGATGGACAAGAAGCAGTGGAAAAACTCTTTGGTGGTTTAGTAGTGCAAGCCGTCCTCTGCGATGTCGAAATGCCACGTCTGGATGGATATGGAGTGCTGGAAGCATTGCGATCGCATGAGACTTTTGAAGATCTCCCGATCGTGATGCTCACCTCGCGCAGCAGCGACAAACATCGCCAGTTAGCAATGAATTTAGGCACTTCCGCTTACTTCTCTAAACCCTACAGCGAATCAGATCTGTTGGCATTTCTGCATTCTTCGCTCGAACTGTCGGCAATGGGGGTTGAGTAGGGGCAAACGCAGAATTTGGGTGCGATTCGCGATCGCGCCTCCTCGACCGATTTTTGAATTCGCCAACGGTATCCGTATCTCTGCTCGACCTCATGGTGAGTGGAGATCTTGGAAGATTCAGGCACTTGCTACCAAACTGGAATTGTCGTGTTAAGCTTACCGCTAGTGCTTAATGGGATAAATAAGCATACTATTCCACCATTTTCCTGTTTTTTCAATGGTGCCGCTCTTTGGCACCTCAGCACCCGAACCTTACTCTATGATGGGATATAGGATTAAGTGGCTTCCAATGTGAATGCTCCCAGAAGTCATTTTCACGACGAACTGCAAACGATAACTATGCCTAGAGAACTTTGTGGGCAAACTTTAGATCGTTTAACGATTGCAAAACTCTAGCTATGAAGACACTCGTCGCTCAAACCGCCGCAAATGGCGGTGCTCGTTGCAGCTTGACTAACGAAAACTATTACAAAGGATTGGACTGAATGAATAATAACCCTCCCACTACTCCGGCACAATGTCCCTTCCGTGGCACCCGCGTTGGCGGTGCCCTCGGCTCTAAGCCGCAAGTTGATGACTGGTGGCCGAACCGACTTCAGGTCGAGCTGCTGCACCAAAACTCGCCCCAGGCTAATCCCCTGCGCGATTTTGATTCCCAGCAAGCGTTCGAGCAGATTGACTTTGAACAGTTAAAAAACGACATCAAAACGCTGCTCAAGGATTCACAGGACTGGTGGCCAGCCGACTATGGCAACTATGGGCCTCAGATGGTGCGGATGGCGTGGCACGCCGCAGGCACCTACCGGATTGCGGACGGTCGTGGCGGAGCAGCTCAGGGTATGCAACGTTTCGCACCGATCGATTCGTGGTGGGATAACGGGAATACAGATAAATCACGACGGCTACTCTGGCCGATCAAGCAGAAGTATGGCGCAGCACTGAGCTGGGCCGATCTGATGATGCTGACTGGCAACTGTGCGCTTGAGATCATGGGTTTGAAGACCTTCGGCTTTGGTGGCGGTCGCATTGATGCTTGGGAGCCGGATCGCGCTACCTACTGGGGTCCTGAGTTCTGGAACGGAAATCCGATCGACGATGCTAATCAGCAATCCAAGGAAGAAGTGGGTCATCCCGATGAGATGGTCACTCGTACGATCCGGTGGGTTGGTAAGCCGGATGAAGAATACTACGACCTCGAAAACCCGCTAGCGGCTTCGCACCAAGCGTTAATTTACGTCAATCCAGAGGGGCCAAACGGTGAAGGCGATCCCTATGGCTCGGCGCGTGACATTCGCGAGACGTTTGCACGGATGGCGATGAAGGACGAGGAAACGGTTGCGCTGATTGCAGGCGGTCATGCCTTCGGCAAAAGTCACGGGATGGTTTCACCGGATAAGATCGGCCCAGCACCAGAAGGCGCGCCGATTCAGGCAATGGGCATGGGGTGGCAGAATCCTGAAGGCACTGGATTTGCCGAGTATACGATGACCAACGGCATCGAAGGATCTTGGACACCAAATCCGACCCAGTGGGACAACAGTTACCTCATAAATCTGTTTAAATACGACTGGGAGCAAATCAAAAGTCCCGTAGGTGCTATTCAGTGGACACCGAGTAATTCGGATGCGCCGAAAACGCCGGACGCTCACCGACCGGGCGTTGAGCACGCATTAATGATGATGACTTCGGACATTGCCTTGAAGGTCGATCCGGCTTATCACGAGATCTGTCAGCACTTTTTGAACGACTTCGACTACTTCAGCGATGTGTTCGCGCGCGCTTGGTACAAGCTGACTCATCGGGATATGGGGCCGAAAACGCGCTATCTTGGCCCGGAAGTCGCGGACGAAGATCTAATCTGGCAAGATCCGATTCCGGTGCTCGACCATGATGTCGTTGATGCCGCCGATATCGACTCTCTCAAGAGCAAGATTTTGGCGAGTGGTCTCTCTGTTTCGGCACTCGTATCCGCCGCTTGGTCATCGGCATCGACCTACCGCAACTCCGACAAGCGCGGCGGCGCAAATGGGGCGCACGTTCGACTAGATCCCCAGAAAAGTTGGGAAATGAATCGCCCGCAGGAACTTGGCGAGGTGCTAGCGACCCTCGATCGCCTTCAGGCGGACTTTAACGGCGCACAGTCAGGTAATAAAAAGATTTCAGTGGCGGATCTCATTGTCCTCGGCGGCTGCGCTGCTGTCGAGCAGGCAGCGCAAGCTGCCGGAATTGCCGTTACTGTCCCATTCACGCCAGGTCGGATGGATGCAATTCAGGATCTAGTGGATGTTGAAAGCTTTGAATGGTTGAAGCCAGTCTCGGACGGTTTCCGAAACTACCACAACGAAGCTGTTGGTTATAAGGTGAAGCCGGAGCGGATCTTCCTCGATCGAGCACAACTCCTGACGCTGAATGCGCCTGAGTGGACGGTTCTAGTCGGCGGACTGCGCGCCCTCGACCAAAATTGGGATCGTTCACAGCACGGTGTCTTCACCGATCGGCCTGGTGTCTTGACCAATGACTTTTTCCGCGTACTGACCAGTATGGACTATGAGTGGAAGCCAGTTGACAATCGCGAGCAGCTCTTTGACATCTGCGATCGCCAAACGGGCGAAGTGAAGTTCACGGCGACTCGCTGCGATCTGATCTTTGGGTCGAACGCCGAGCTGCGCCAGGTGGCTGAAGTCTACGGTGCTAATGACGGTCACGAGCGGATGGTCAAGGACTTTGTGGCGGCTTGGAATAAGGTGATGATGCTCGATCGCTTCGACATTGGTGCTGGATCTACTAAAGAAGGATAGTCCGAACGAGGGTGACACTTTAGATCGGCTCTTAAAGCTTATAACCCAAGCTCAACAGATTTTGCCGAAATCCGGCAACCGATCGAAGTGTTACCCTATTTTACGTGAGATCGGGTTGAGCCGAAGCCCATTAAGAGACATCTAAAGAGAAAATAATCCTACAATACCAATGTGGCAAAAACAGCCTAACGCGCCAAATTTGGATGTTTAGCCAATTCAGTCATCAAATTACTTTGAGGGTAGGATCGATTACCTCCGGTAGGCTGCGCCAACGAATACCTCAATGATGTTCCTTTTGCCTAGACTTTTAGGGAGTGCAGAAAGTATGGGTTTCTGCACTGTTGCTCATCTCAACAATTACTCGGCTTTAATTTCGACGAGTAAATCGGGATGCCGATCCAGTAATTGAAACAATCGCACCAATGATAACGGTGGCTTAGTCTTGCCTGTTTCATAACGCGAAAAAGCATTAACACCACCACCAAATAACCGACTGGCCTCTTGCTGGTCGAGAGCAAGTTTTTTCCGAGTTCTCGCAATAAAATTCGGATCGACAATCGATGCGTTAACCTGCTTGTTGAATTCCAACATCGCAGCACTTACCCGTACAGATTCTTCCGCACTAAGAACCACCTCCCCACAAGCGGCGCAAAAGTCTCCCTTAATATTGGGAATGCTAGTAGATTCATTTTTATATGTATAGGGTAAATCGCGAATATCGTTCACTAATTCTGCCATCACACAAGCTGGACATTTCATATTCACAATTCCTTAAAAGAAACGATTAGTACATGTTCAATTACCGTTAGTTTGAGATAAACATCACCCGCTGATGTGTTCCGTCGATATACATCCTGCCAAATTTTGTTGTCTGCATAAGTTGTCATGCTTTTGTAGAAATCTGACGCTGTTAGTGCCAACACTACTTCTAGCATCTGGGCAAAATCAAATCCTAATGCCGCCCCACCTGCCAAAGCCGATCCGGTCGAACGCATCTTCCCCGCGCTAATCAGCTCGATGACAATGGATAAATTGTAGTGGGGGCTTTTTTTGTCCATCTCCCGATCTTAACCTACTTGGTTAATTCAAGCCAGCAATCGGCTAGTAATGGAAACGCCCGTTTTCATTACTTACAAAACGGCGGATTTTCCTCACGCCGCAACACCATCGGATGAGTAACGAAAATCGTTACTTTATCAACGTAACGAATGCACTAGCACTGGAGGGCTAACGTTATAGTTTGGTTTCTCGTTCGGGTCAGTTTCAAATGTCTCTGACCATAAAGCACAGACATCCGCAAATCTATCACGTAACTGAGGTTGAAGTGGATGATTTGATGGGTACATCCATCCCCCTTGAGGGAAAAATGCCTTGACTTTTTCCTTTGGTACGATCGTTAGAATTGGTTCGATGACTTTAAGAATTTCATTTTCAAACATTGATGCACTACCACCCCCAAGTACAAATTCATCGATTTTGGGAAACTGAATTTCTAGCCATTGGATTACAGATCGACAATACGCCGACTTAGCTAATTCGATCGCCTTAATCAACCGCTCTAGTTCATCAGCGCGAAGGTCAACTTTTTTTTGCAATAATAATCGATCGAGTACCTTAATGTCTTTGGAGATTAAATATTGAGCAACAGTCTCAGTAATGTCTCGCTCGTGATATCCAGATGTGTTGCTTTGAACATCCTTCACCAACGTAGAAAAGCCCAGATCGGAAGTGCGAAAGCTACCAGGAGTTCCATTTAACACCTTAAAACAACTGAGATTCCGATGTCCCATCATCACCACACCAACAGATCGATCGCCTATATCTTTGCGGTTTGCCAAATAGTGCATGGCAAGCCCACCACCTTCAGGATGACAAATGAAAGATTTCAAGGCAACTCGGCATTTTCCAGAGGGACTGTCAAAGCTCAGTAATGCTTCTTTGAGATTTCTTCCTAATGCCTCGGAGTCTGCTAGTTCTCCAGGTGGTAAGAGACAGGACAAGACCAGATTAAATCTATTACCAATCGCACACTCTTGAGCAGCTACCCAAATTGCCGCCAGAATTCGCTCAATGGCATAGTTAGACTTGAGTTCGGTCAGGTTTGTATTGGCTCGAAACTCACATACAGCTAAACTCACATCTTGCACTAGAATATGAGTACTAAATTTTGAGCGAAACTAACTCGAATGCCAGCCCCTGTGAGAGCAGAAATTCTCGCTGACGCTCGATTTCCACTAAGAATAGACTCACAGCGGTCTGTGGCCTTAATTTTTGAAGTGCCAGCTCAGATTCCTTTTTCCATTCAGGTGGATTAGCTGAGTTTGACGACAAATACACCCAGTGGGTCAGTACAAAACTGATAAAGCTCAGAATCAGCCAACGGTAAACACCTAAAAGTGTTTGTTGACCAAAACAAGAAAGCCCAAATCGATATTTAGCAGTCTTGAAAAACCCTTCAATCGCCCA